>CAXGXL010000558.1:0-3269 GCA_964013555.1 uncultured bacterium | reverse complement strand
ACGAATGCAATCGCCTAAAAAACTTCCTCAAAGACCCAAGGCGAGGTCTCCACAGAACTTTCCGCTAAGAGATTAAGAGAGATAGAAAAATCAACCAATGCAGGATCGTATGGTCACCGGCGTGAATTCATGCCACCAGGCCCCGCTCTTTCCAAGCTACTTGTGCGGTCCGCGCTTAACCCCTTGAAATAAGCGCACATAACGGCTTCGGGCGAAACGGGGAATACTGCGCTTTGCTATTCGCATAAATCCTTCTCTCCCAATTTGGGCAGAATAGAGCTTGGTGTCGTTGCTATTAACACACCAAAGTCCCAAAACTTTAATTATTTCGCCTGATTGGCTCGCAGCCCAGGCGACGTAAGCAGCCTCAGTGTCAATATCACGTTTATCGCCGCACTCCCATTTCACGTAGGCTACGACATAGTCAGAATCCGTGTTTACTTCGATCTCACGTACTCGGGAGGCTACAACAGTCTGGCTGAGAGCATTGCGGATCGCTTGTTGGGTATCTGGCCCAATATCACCTATGACCGGCTCAACTTTCGCTATTCGCGTCTTGAGCACGGATAATTTCAATTTTTCCTGTCGGGCGATCTTTTTCAACTTCGCCTCATCACTCAATTTAGCCAATCTCGGATCTTCTTTTCCGTCCACCCAAGCTCGATAAGACCGGTATTCCTCCACGGTAATTTCCATTCCGGAACTCGCAGACGCTGAAGATGTTGATAAAAAGCCAACGGTTCCGACGAGAAGCCCAATAATGGACAAGAGCTTAATTGGATGCCTATTGATTCGTAACAACTTGAAACTCCTTAGCTTTTATTCAATTCTGCACCATAGGTGCACTCCAAAACCCATTTGATTCGAAAAGTGGATGCTGGAAAAGAAATCTGGCACCATTTAGATCGATTTGGCAACCCAAATAGTCATTTGGACATTAAAAATAATGCTCAATACTCAAAACTGAGTGGGGGTTTGGCAGTGAGTAAAGGCACAAAGGCCTTCCGGCAGGAAATAGTCGAATTGCACAAGGAGATATTCCGCCGCAACAAAAAGCAAATTAATGACTCTGTCCATGGGTATACCGAGGCCTTCAAACGATACGAACAGCGATACCAGCGCTTTGTTAAGAGCTATCAAAAACGGGTAAAACTTGAAGTTCTCGACTCTGCGGTGAAACGCGCCCAAGCAGTATTTGTTGGGGATTATCATACCCTTCCGCAAGCCCAGCGAAGTTTTCTACGACTCCTCAAGAGAATTCCGAAAAGTCGTCCCAAAGTCATAGCTCTCGAATTTATTCAAGGCCGCCATCAAAAAACGTTAGATTCTTACATCGCTGGTGAAATTCACGAGAGCGAATTTCTCAAAGCCATAGACCACGAAAATCACTGGATTTTCGGTGGCTGGTCAAGCTTCAAACCTATTTTGGATTTCGCCCGATTTCATGACTATCCAATCATCGGCATTGATAGCCAAGGTAAGGGAGCCACTGGCAGCACTCTAATCAAACGAGATGCTTATGCTGCGAAAAAATTAGCAGCCATTCATAGCAAGTACCCAGACCACCTTATTTTAGTCCTCGTTGGGGAACTCCATGTCGCTCCACCCCATCTCCCTCGGGCAACAAATGAGGCTATTCGCAAAAAGAAATTAGAACCGTTAGAATTTTTATCCATCTATCAGAATGCAGAGAATATCTATTGGGCGTTGGAAGCCAAAGGTTACGAACACGACACAGAGTTAGTCCGAATCTCGAAATCCGAATTCTGTATTATCAATACAACCCCAATTGTCTGCCAACAGTCTTTTCTCAATTGGCTAGATCTAGACGACGAGCTACAGCCCCTAGAAGCCCCTGAGCAGAACTTCAAACGCTACGCCCAAATAGTCGCTTCGTTTTTTGACCTCCCGATAGGCAACGCTCTAGATGATGTCGAAATTACGACCGTGGTCGACCTTTCATTCTTACAACGGCTTCAGAAAAAAGGAGACTTCAACGACGCTGAGATGCAGCAAATTCGCAAGCAAATTCTTAGCTCAGAAAGTTACTATATCCCAACCGCACGAACCGTTTACTTGGGCAATCTATCCATCAATCATGCTAGCGAGGAAGCGACTCATTTTCTCCGCCACGTTTGCTCAAAATCACTAGAGCCAAAACACCTAGTTGACGCATTCTACGCACGAGCTCTTGAAGAGGCCGTCGGTTTTTTGGGCTCTAAGCTACTTAATCATCGGCGTAAATGCCCACATAAGTCGAAACTTGAAAGACTTCGCCGAGTCAAATCTGTTCCCAAGCTCCAAAAAGAAATGGCTCGACTCGTTTTGAAACACCAACGTATGCTTGAAGGGAAACGAATTCAGAAGTCACAAGAAATCTACGAATGCGACATGGATGTATTCAATGCGGTTACTCACATCATTGGCTATCAACTGGGAGACCGTATTTATTACGGCCTTATCGATGGAACGCTAGACAAGATGGAAATTCGGGAATTGTTTTTTGACTGCTTTGAAGAAGATGGAGCGGCACTATCGACGTACCTCTACTTCTACACTCGTACCAAAGACATTGAAATCCCCGAGCGGCTCTAATCGAATCGAAGGAGAAGAACATTGAGGGTATTGGCCCAATCCAGGATTTCAGGCCCGAGGCTGGAACGTCAAATTTTTGTTAATCGAAACCTGCGACTGGATTCAATCAAAGCCATTGGCTTCGATATGGACTATACCGTCGCTCGCTACCAAAAGATTAACCTCGAAAATCTGGCCCACACCTTAACCATTGAAAAATTGATTCGGCGGGGTTACCCCCAGGAAATACTAGAGCTAAAATACGATCCCAAATTTGTCATCAGAGGTTTGACTGTCGATAAGCAACTCGGAAATATTCTCAAACTCGATCGACATGGACATGTAGGCCGTGCTTACCACGGGAGGACATTACTTTCAAAAACCGAAAGGAAGCGCCACTATCGCGGCGTTCGCCTTCGCTATGAACAACCTCGCTTCGCTTTGGTCGACACCTATTTCGAGCTTCCTGAAATCTGTCTCTTCGCGAATCTCATAGAATTTCAAGAAAATCAAAAGGCTCATTTACTCAAAGCAGATCCATGGCAGATTTTTGACGATATCCGAGAATGTATTGATGAAGTCCATCGCGACAATAGCTTGAAAACAATTATCAAAAACAACCTTTCCTTCTATATTCAAACCGACGAGGATCTACCACGTACCCTTCACAAGTTTCGCTCAGCCGGGAAAAAACT
>CAXGXL010000557.1:0-3275 GCA_964013555.1 uncultured bacterium | reverse complement strand
ATGGATTGGGGCGGATAAATAATCTTTTGAGCGAGTCTATGAACCATTGCCAAAGAAGATAGGATAGGAGATGTAGCTTTTTCATACTACCAAAGGACTAGGTAAATGACTCAGTACAATGCACTTACATTTTCGGTTGCGAATAAGATTGCAACAATAACGATGAATCGCCCAGAGAAAGCCAATGCTTTGAATCGAACGCTTTGGTTTGAGTTGGGAGAAGCTCTTGACGAGGCTGATGAAAACGACGAGGTTCGGGTAGTAGTGTTACGCGGAGAGGGCAAGCATTTTACGTCTGGAATTGACTACTCCCTTATTGCTGAAACGGTTGGAGCTGTAGCAAGTCTTCCTGAAGGAAAAAAGCAATCTGTTATGCGTCGTCACATTCTAGAGCTTCAAGATGCTTTTTCCAAAGCGGAACGTTGCAGAAAACCAGTGATAGCTGCAATTCACGGGTCTTGCATTGGTGCGGGAATAGATTTGATTTCCGCTTGTGATATTCGCTATGCATCTGCTCAAGCCACCTTTAGTATCAAAGAAGTGGACCTCGCAATTGTTGCCGATATAGGTACCCTGCAACGTGTTCCAGCTATAATTGGTGAAGGCTATACTCGCGAACTAGCGTTAACGGCTCGGCGCTTCGATGCGACCGAAGCGGACCGAATTGGCTTAGTTAATCGAGTTTTCGATGACCGAAAAAGTCTAGATGAACACGTGCTGCAAGTTGCTTGTGAAATTGCTAGTAAATCCCCCTTGGCGACTCGAGGCACAAAGCAAGTATTGAATTACAGTCGTGACCATTCTGTAGAGAATGGTCTAAACTACGTTGCTACTTGGAATTCTGCAATGCTCCTTTCGGCCGATGCACAAGAAGCCATGGGAGCCATGTTTGAGGGGCGAGCGCCTAATTTCTCTGATTGAGTATCGCGGTAATTGACAGAGACTCTGCCCTACTTTATTGCGCACAATCAGGGCGAAACCGATGAAGCCGGTTTTTTATGGTCCAAGTTCAGAAGACTTGGCTGAAGACCTAAGTCATTTCAGTCGTTTTTTGGTGCCTGAGGTTTTTTCCTTTTCAGAGAGTTGTGTTTGTAGCCGCCATAATGAGTTGTGGCTAAATGGAGAGTACTATGAAAGTTGTCGTGTTAGGTGCCGGGCTGGTAGGCGGCCCCATGGCTATGGATTTAGCAAAAGATAGCTCTTTTGAGGTGACGGTTGCTGATTTAAGCGAGGATAGTTTGGGGCGTTTGAAAGAGCGATGCCCTAGCTTATCCACTATTGTGGCCGACCTTTCTAGTCGCGAGAATCTTGTGTCTGTCATCCAAGACCAGGATCTGGTCCTTAGCGCGGTGCCTGGGTTTATGGGGTTCAAAACTCTAAAGACTATTTTGGAGACTAAACGCCAGGTCGTTGACATCGCCTTTTGTCCCGAGAATGTGTTGGAGTTGGACAAGCTTGCAAAAGTCAACGGAGTAACGGCAATTGTGGATTGCGGTGTCGCACCGGGAATGAGTAATTTGTTAACCGGGTATGCTGAGAGCTTGATGGATACAAGTGAGACGGCAATGACCTATGTTGGAGGCCTACCCAAAATTCGTGAATGGCCCTATGAGTATAAAGCTGTTTTTTCTCCGGCTGATGTTATCGAAGAATATACCCGTCCCGCCCGATTTGTTGAGAATGGAAATCTTGTTGTGCGACCGGCTTTGTCTGATCCTGAGCTTTTAGAGTTTCCTGAAGTGGGCACCTTAGAAGCTTTTAATAGCGACGGTTTAAGGACGATGATCCACACAATTAAAGCGCCAACCCGAAAGGAGAAGACCCTAAGGTATACGGGACATATCGAGAAGATTGCGGTTCTTCGTGAGAGTGGTTTTTTTGAATCGACCGAAGTGGACATTAATGGGACGAAGGTTCGTCCACTCGATTTTACCTCCAAACTGCTCTTCGACAAATGGAAGCTGAATCCCGGTGATGCCGACATTACATTGATGAGAGTATTCGTTGAGGGGAGCAGGAATGGAAAAAGATTGCGCCATCGCTTCGATCTGGTCGACCACTATGACGAAAAAACGAAGACTCATTCTATGGCCCGAACAACGGGATATACTGCAACGATGGCTATTCGATTGCTAGCGCATGGATTGTTTACGGAAACAGGAGTTATCCCACCAGAGGTAATTGGTGCGGATAAAAATTGTGTGGATTTTATGCTCGCAGGTTTGCGTGAGAGGGGTGTGATATACAAAGAGTCGTTAGAAGAGATCAGCTGATCTCTAAGTACGTTTTAATATGCTCTACTACATCTTTGAGGCATCCTTTGGTGAACGGAGATTGGAGCCCTGCGGATTTTGCGAGTGTTTGAAAGGGGGCTTCACCTCCGCGCTTGCACAATGCGATGTAGTTTTTAAGTGCTTGAGTATTGTCTTCTCGACTTTGTACCCAAAACTGAAAAGCGCATGTTTGCGCTAGAGTGTAGTCGATATAGTAAAACGGCATGCCATAGATATGACGCTGAAGCTGCCAGCGTCCGCCTTTCTTTAAGTGGGGAATGTCCCCGTGGTTGCGCCAGGGTAAGTACATCTTTTGAACTTCTAACCACATTTCGTGTCGCTCGTTGGGTGTGGCGTCGGGTTTCTTGTAGAGAAGATGTTGAAAATGGTCGACCGCAACGCCGTAGGGTAAAAAGAGTAGGCTCTTAGTGAGGTGGTAGCGCCGGAATTTGTCGGCTTTGTCACCAAAAAAGAGCTCCATATGTGGCCAGGCTAGAAATTCGAGGCTCATGGAATGGATTTCTGCTGATTCATATGTGGGCCATATGTAGTCTGATAGTTCTTTTGTTTGACTATTTCTATTTTGGAAGGCGTGTCCGGATTCGTGAATGAGTACTTCGACGTCATGTGCTGTTTTGTTGGAGTTGGTAAAGATAAATGGCATGCCAATTGTGGGGAAGCTCGTGCAGAAACCACCGCCAGCCTTGGTCGACCGGTTTTCCAAGTCGAGGTATCCGTTGTTTGCCATCGTAGAAAAAAATACGTTGAGTTCAGGATCCATACGTTCGAACATCGTTCGCCCCTGCTGGATCAGCCAGGAGGCATCGCCGCCTGGTGCAGGATTTCCTTCTAAGGTGTGAACTGCTTCATCCCAAAACATCAATTGGTCGACCTTAAGGTTGTGTTTTTGTCTTTCCCGAATTTGCTCTGCTAATGGAACCACGTAGTTGCGAATTTCCTCGCGAAAAATATCGACGTCGGCTTGATTGTAATCGACTCGTT
>CAXGXL010000556.1:0-3280 GCA_964013555.1 uncultured bacterium | reverse complement strand
TGGGTAGCCATGCTATGGATAATTTCATCCTCCCCCGTGTAGACCATTAAGTGACTCAAACCACCTGAATTTCCATTTAGAATCAAGTCCCCAGGCTTCATTTCTTTCAACATAGGCTTAATGGCCTCGCCTCTTACCCGAGGTTTGCCATCAATCGAATCAGGAAAAGATCCATATTGCCAAGTAACCTTCAAAATAGCCTTCACGATGGACTTAGCCCAACTCGAAGCATCTTTACTTGCGCGATATAAATTCTCTGGTGAATCTACGTTTTGCTTTTGTTCTTTTGCCCCAGCAGAAGAATCGAATTTATCAGAAATCACCGCACTAGCTTTGGCTTGTTTCCAGGAATCCTTCTCCTTTGATGTTGCTGATACGGCGACGCGAGCGTCAGTGCCAAAATAGACTTTGGGAGATAGAGGTGGAGTACGCATGGAAATATCCTTTATTGGTTGCCTGGGGCTCTTTGATACTCCTCCTGACTCCCCAATTGGCACGAGTATCCTAGTTAATTCAAACCAGTTCAGGCAGTATCGCCCCTCCAACATAAGAGTTGTCTAAAAGTAACGCGGTGGCTTCGCGGCTTCCATTGTCGCTATCGAGCCCAAAGCCCCCCCCTCGAAGCAATCAATGCACCTCTAAAGTCAATAACTCTATATTTACAGCTACTTGAAAACTGACGAAAATCCCTCTTCCTACCGTTTTTTAAATCTCCAAAGGCAGGTTCCCAGCAAAAGAACCATTAACCACAGCATCTCACCAAATCCACGAAACTTTTTGGCCTCCAACCCGAAAACACAAAGAGAGCCGCTTTGAATACATAGCCAAGGAACCTCTAATATGTTCCCTACAATGTCAGTGGCCACCGGCCCACAAAGTGCAGCCACTCCCCATGTCCCTCCACTAACTGGACTCGAGCAAACTAACCAACCGGATGCACTATCACCAATATCCTCCCCGCGAGAACCCAACCCTTGGAATTCACCTTCGCGTTACCAACCAGTGGTCGCCCCAGAATACCGTCCTCTTCCACGCATCCCCAGCGCGCAAGAGCTTGATCGGACCAACGACCTCCAAACCAGCTTAAATAGACTCGAATTGCAACCCTTGGTTTCATGCTACGTCGGTGAGGAAAATGGCGACTGTGCCTTTGGAAGAAAATACGAGCAAGACACGGGCTATAAATGGCACGTGCAATACCTCACAGACTCCGAAAAAGAACCTTACCGAGTAACTATCTCCGAGTCTGGCATCCTTCTGGACTCGTCTCAACGTCCACTCAACACGACCGTAGGCTCTAATTTTGGAGGAGCGGCGATGTTCATAATGGATGCAAATGGAGACTTTCTCGTTTCAACTCACGAGGAAGATGGAAAATTTCAGCACTCGAGTTTAGCGTCAGGAATGCCAGTTGCGATGGCTGGAGAGATGCGAGTCGAGCGTGGACGTATCAGTTACATTTCCAATAGCAGCGGACATTATCGACCGAATCTGAATCATATGAATCAATGCATCATTCAACTACGCCAACGTGGAGTCAAACTTCGCGGTGTCGAGGTTGATTTGTACGGACGACGAAACTTTACTCTACGTAGGTAAAGCTTAGCTATCGAAAACAACGGCGTGAGAACTCCGAGGTGCGTCTAGTGCCCTTATCAGAAATAGACCCCAAAAACCGGTTCCCATTTCCAACAATCGCAATCTACAAACGCCAATAAAAGCCGACTAACATCGGCTGAATATGCACTTGAATTCTAAAGTTCTTCGTAAAAGCATACATCAAACCAAAATCGACGCCCACCGGCCCGTCATCTGTTACCCAATTATTCTCCCGATCGACATCATGGAAAATCTCTCCTAAGAGTTTGAACCGTCGAGATAGATCAATATCAAACCCTAAATGGAAACGGTGACTGCGTCGTTTTTCCTCATCCAATTCGTCAAAATTAAACGAATTCAATTCTAATTGGGCACCGAGATGCAACCCCAAACGCCCCCCTCTATTGAGCATAAATGACAAACTCTGAGCGATATAAAACTTCGATTGCCAGCCCATCTCCTCTTGAATTTCGATCCGCATTCGCGATTCGCCATTGGGTTGCTCCAACATATTAGAGTCTCCCATGTCTGAATCATGAAGAAACGATTCGTCCCGCCATCGCCGTCTCTTAATACGACTTGTCTCTATTTCATCCCGAAAAGTGATCTCATAATTGCCAACGTGCTCCAAGAGACCGAACTTCGTTCCAATAGCTACAAAATACTCAAAATCATCACCGCGATAATCTACAATATTTAACTTAGCTTCAAAATTAGGATTGATCTCTTCCGCCGCATTCAGACCTGCAAGAGAAACTAGATTTACAGACATCAAGAATGAATCCGTAAAACCATATGCCAAAGAAAGCCCACTAATGTAGAGGTCCCCTTTCTTAAAGGTATAACCAGTTGGGTCGAAAAAGATATCGATAACCGGCTCAATTGAATGGCTAAAGCCAGACTTTATTTCCTCTTGCTGACCAGCCATTTCACCAAATAACGATCTCAAATCCGTCGATGAATCATCAGATCCGTCAGGAGCAAATTGAACCTCAAAAGACTCAACCTTGTCTTTAGCTATCTTAACTATTCCGAGCTTGGTCTCAACGACATAGGCAGCACCGTCATCAAGTAGCTTCCCCAATAAAATAGTAGAATCTTTGAGGACAAGCCGAACGTAACGGGTTCGTAAATCTTCTTTCTTGAGCGTAATCTCGCCAAATGATGTACGAACAACATACTCCGATTCAGTCTCGGAAAGGACCACCCCGCGAATCGAAGAACCGTCTTTAAGATAGAATCGAGTCTGCTCACCATCTGCGGCCATAGCAGTCGTCGCCAAAGAAAGAGAGAGGACTATCAACACAAATAAATCTCGAACCAAACTCATAGGTATTCCTTTTCAATTCACAGCTCTTAACTTCAACGGGAAGTCTGTGTGAAACGGCGAGCACCATACCTTTAGAGTGGTCTCGATTTCAAGCCAGGCTGTACCTCTCAGAATTTATTTGATGAGTGTCTTCCTACAGGCTCTCTAATTAGGGCTTTATCCCCGCTCTAGATGCTTGGTAAGCGACTTAACAGGAACAGATAATGGCGACGTACAGAATAAAGATGCTGGAGATAGGGGAACTTTGTTCACCATAAAAGGAAAATCAACAGGAAGAAGAGCTCTTCTCTAATTTTCTTGATTTACCTCAATGGTGTATTCCCAACTGAACTCGCACATATGGTCACTTCC
>CAXGXL010000555.1:0-3284 GCA_964013555.1 uncultured bacterium | reverse complement strand
CTTTTGGGGCTTTGGGGATCAAAGGAGCGTAGCAGAAAGAGCTTTGTGCTCGAGGTGTCGTCCGCTAAGGCTCGAAGATTTTGAAGATTCGAATTGTCCATGGCGAGTACGTAATCGAATTCAGAAAAATCTTCTGACTTGAATTGCCTAGAGCGACTCGTGAGCTCTAGACCTCTTGTTTGAGCTACTGCCCGGCTTCGGGGATCGGCTTTTTCCCCTGAGTGCCAAGCACCTGTTCCCGCACTATCTACCTCAATGCTATTTTCAAGGCTAAATTTGGATACCAGGGCTTTCATAATGCCTTCGGCGGTGGGAGATCTGCAGATATTTCCGAGGCAGACAAAACAGAGCTTAATCATTGGAGCTCTCTAGTCCGTTCCTACAATCAACGCAACAGCTCGAGAAGACATGAGGAAAATACCTTGGTTCGATTGACGTCAGTGGCGTGAAAAGTTAACGATATTTTCGGGTTTTTAGTGCAAACGGAATGAGTTAGCCCGGATCTTGGCTTGACTGTCTATATTGCTGGGCAGTAACAATTCCCTTCATCATTCCTAGTGAAAGGGCACTCATGCGAGCTCAGTCCATTGTCGGAGAATTGCCAAAGTTGGCTCAGAAGTTGCCGGTGTTAAAATCTCGAGCGAAGTTGATTGCGAGAAAACTACCATCGCTAATTGGTGGAGTGAAGTACCTCCTAAAGACAGACCAAGCGGAGCCGCTTTCGATAGGCGCTTTGATAGAAAAGAATGCAGCCATTTACCCTAACCACCCAGCGCTTCTTTTTGAGAATCAGTCATTCACGTATTCGGCGTTCAATGCTTGGGCAAATCGGTATGGGAATTTTCTTTTGGCTCAAGGAATCAAGAAGGGGGATGTGGTCGCAATTTTTATGACGAATCGGCCTCAGGTTTTGGTGACCGTTGCGGCGTTGGCCAAATTGGGTGCAATAGCGTCTCTGGTGAATACCAATCAAAGAAAGGACGCGTTGAAGCACAGCTTCAATCTTTGTAACCCTAAGGCGTTTGTGATTGGGGCGGAACTTGCGGATGCGTTTGTTGAAGTTCAGCCCGATCTTGGCTCAGCAAAAGCGCCAGTTTATGGAGTCCCTGATTCGGAGGCCAAAACACTACCAGAGGGTTTTGCGAACCTTGAAGAGCTTTCGAGTGTTGGACACTGTGGAAACCCATTGACCACAGGTTCAGTTACTCTTCGGGATCCCTGTTTCTATATTTATACTTCTGGAACAACCGGTCTGCCAAAAGCATCGATTATGACGCACTTTCGATGGATAAAAGCATCTGCTGGTTTTGGCTTGTGCGCGTTGGATCTAAAGCCGGGAGAAGTTCTCTACTCAGCGTTGCCGCTCTACCATAATAACGCGTTAACCGTCGCCTGGTCTTCCGTGGTCGCTGGGGGAGCGGCAATGGCGATTCGGAGAAAGTTCAGTGCCAGCCATTTTTGGTCTGACACCAGGAAATTTAATGCGGTGGCGTTTTGCTATATTGGCGAACTTTGTCGATATTTGATGAACCAACCAACGGGAACCGAGGATACGAACAATCCGGTCAAGAAAATGGTGGGGAATGGTTTAAGACCAGATGTATGGAAAGGTTTTAAGGAGCGTTTCAATATTTCCGAAGTGTATGAGTTTTATGGCGCTAGCGAAGGAAATATTGCATTTGTGAATTTGTTGAATCTCGATTGTACAGTGGGTTTTTGCCCTGTTCCTTATGCAATTGTGAAATACGATTTGGATTCCAATGCGCCGATTACGGACAAAAATGGAAGGTTCATCAGAGTGAAAAAGGGGGAAACGGGACTGCTCTTGGGAGAAGTTACTCCTAAGAGCCCGTTTGATGGCTACCTTAGTCCCGAGGCGAGCGAGAGAAAACTCTTTCGAAACGCGTTCAAGAAGGACGATATTTGGTTTAATTCTGGCGACTTAATGAAGGATATTGGGTTTCGGCACGCGCAATTTGTAGACCGGTTGGGGGATACTTTTCGATGGAAAGGAGAGAATGTTTCAACAACCGAGGTCGACGAGGTGGTAAATAGTTTTCATCAGGTATCTGAGTCGACGACATATGGTGTGGAGGTTCCCAATGCGGATGGTCGAGCCGGTATGTCTTCAGTGGTTTTGAATTGTCCGGTAGCAGAGTTTGATGGCAAGGCTTTGGGCAAACATTTACGAGGCAGGCTGCCGCCTTATGCGGTTCCTGTTTTTGTGCGTGTGCGCTCTGAACTTGAGGCAACTGGTACGTTTAAGCATCGAAAGGTAGAGCTTAAGAGTCAAGGGTTCGACATCAATGCAACCAGGGACCCCATTTATTTTATTCGAGATGGTGGTGCCGAGTATGTTCAGTTAACTCATGGTGTTGCCCAACAAGTTATAAGCCAAAGAGTTCGAATCTAGACCTTAATCGCAGTCGCCGTAATCGTAACCACAATCGGGATTATAACAGGCCTCGTCGCACCAACCGTCGCCCAACCATTGACTTTCGCATCCGGGAGAGCAAAGTGAATCTGGAACGCTTTCGCATTGTGCATTGTTGGTGCTAACCGGCTGCTCTTCAAGAGGGCACCAATTGAAAGAACATGCGCTAGCTTCATACGAAGCACAATCCGGATCGTGTGTGCCACAACCGCAATCACAGCCATCTTCACCACCATAGTAGTCGAGATCGCAGGTCCATTGAGCAGACGTTTGGCAATCTCCGAGGTCGAAGTCACAATTGGAGTTGTCGCATTCACCATCGCAAATCCCATCGCCGATCCACTCGGGCAGGCAGCCCGGCGCACAGGTGGGGGGCGAAGAGGTAACGCAGATGAAGTTGTTATAGGTATCGGGTTCTTGCCCGTCCGGACAGGAGGAGTAGCTACAGCTTGAAGCTAGATTTGAGTCACAATCGGGGTCGGTAATGCCGCAACCACAGTCGCAACCATCTGATGCAGCATAGTTGATAGCTTGGCAAATCCATTCAGCAGGAACGACGCATTGTGTATTGTCCGTATCGGAGAGAGAGAAGTGTTCAGGACAGTGATCAAATTCGCAGCTCGTCGAGTAAGATGAAGCACAATCCGGATCCAAAACGCCGCACCCGCAATCACATCCATCGCTTCCTGCGTAGTAGGTTGTATCACAGAGCCAATCGGATGTGGAGCAGTCCCCACCATCGTAGTTGCACTCACTTGTATTGCAACTTGGGTCGCACTCGTTGTCGCCAATCCAAGAATCAGGGCAGTCTGTATTACATGGGGGGACGTCAACAACGCAATGGGTTGTT
>CAXGXL010000554.1:0-3285 GCA_964013555.1 uncultured bacterium | reverse complement strand
AATGGGTTCTATGGGAGTTCGGCCCATCAAAACACCGTTCAAGTATACCCAAGCTCCTTTATGGGAACAAATAAGAGACAATTCGCCTTCTTCCGCTGGCGTATTTGTATCCGCGGCCTTGGCTAATGCCGCGCTACCAAACCCACCCAAACCCACAAGCAAGAATATCCCAACCATGAATCTATTCATGTTCCAACCCTACCACATCCGCTTGTCGCTATCTCGTTTTGTTCCCAAAAAGCACCTTCTGCCCCTAAAAACCGTATTGGTTACACACTAATCCACCACTCGAACGATTTTAATTGGGCGACTCTCCGATTCCCGTATCGCCTCCAAAAAGTGAGTAAAGTCTCTCCAATCGTGCGGAAGGACAACCTGCCGGCGTAAAATCAAGCTCCGCCAGTAACGGAGAGTGTCACCCTCAACTTTCCACGACGCGGAGAACTCCCCGAATCGATTCTTGATTTCCACGGGCGTTCCTTGTTCGATCATGAATCCAGGGGGAACCCGCAACGCCGAACTTGCTTGCCGCCACAACGGAGCTTCCAAAACCCGTGGGGAATGTCGCAACTGGCGCCATTTCCACGGGAACGCCAAACCAGTTAAATTTTGAGCTCGCACTTCGAATCGGTCATAGGCTAATTGCTTCAATTTCGACTCCAACCGAGATTCGATTCTTAGTATATCCGCATCGCCTCTCTCACCAAACTCGACATCAAAAAAAGCGCGAGAATTCCACGCACCCACAATCAACTGCAACTCTTGCTTAAGTTTCCCATTGCTTGTTTTACTGCCCTTTTCGTGCCGCAGAACTTCTTTGACACTCCGCGACGGCTCGCCCCCTACCGCTAACCGTGCTGTCCCCGTCAGCCTTCCGTCCAAGCCCGCCCTAAAATTAGTCTCCAACACCGAAAAATTGCGTTCAGGAGGATCCACCGGTACATCCACCCATTCCGGCGTGACCGAACTAAGAATCAGTGCTCGCCCGCCACTCAACTCGGTAGGTAACTCGCCGAAGCGACAGGTCTTACACGATGGGTCCACGAAGGTGTAACCATGTGCCGCGGTTGAGCAAAGGACACTACGTTGCGCGGGTGCTCCATCACAGCTTCCCTCTTTCGCCAGTCGTTTGTGCACATCGACCGCCACCACCGCACGGACAAAAGGATAAAGTCCAGGAAAGCCATCTAATAAGGGCGGCCCCGAGTTACCCGAAATTAACGCTACATGTGCATCCTCTCCTGCCTCGCGCAAAGAACTCGCCAAAATCGCCGCTGCATCGCGCGTTGAGACCGGCAGGTTCTTCTCAAAGTCCTTTTTTGAGACAGGCCGAAGAACACCGACCCCTGGCTCTAAGACCGAGTTCACTCCATCCCTTATAGCTCTAAATATATCCTCTGACGTTCCCGAGGTAGGTATTAGGCCAACGGGAACCTGGCCCACTAAAAAAGAAACGCGTTCGGCTACATGGCCCCACGTCTCCATACGATATTTTCGCCCGCCAATTTGTGCCGACGATGCCACTATGGCGACCCACGGTGAGAGCCATGCCCTGTGTGGCATGCCCACTTCAGGCCTCACGGCTTCCAAATCTCTCTCTACAAAAACTAGACGCTCACGCCCATCTGAGCCTGCGCGCGAAAGAGGGCTTGCGTCCACCAAGCGACCTCCCCGGCCAAAGCGGTACTGGATCCTAACCGCTGGATCCGCACTCAGACTCAACTCGGACCGTACGACCGGTAGGCGGTCACCGAGCACCCAAACCGGAACCATATCGGGTTCGGTATAAACCCGTTCGTAATAATATTCTAGAATCCCCCCAACCTGCGCGCCTGGAATCGTAAATCGCGTTGCCCCCAGCTGACTCGCTCCCTGATGGCCCCCCGCACGCACCGTGTGCCGCACCGCTCCTCTTTTCATCCGCTCTACCTCGCCGCCCGGCCCAGCGGATCGTGCTGCAACGTTCGTAACCGTTGAGAACCCATCGGTAGGCAACGCTACCATCGCTTCTTGCAAACCAGAGTCTCTAAGAATCTTCAATCGTCGATGATGTTTCTCAACCACAATTAGGCGAGTGCGCCCACGAGTTTCACTGAGACGAAAATCAATGGACCTTACGTCATTTAAAACAACGGCTCCAGAATCGGGAAAATCCGTGGCCATGAGTTTTTTTGGAAAAACCAAAGTAGGAAAGCGAAAGTGCCCTGATCCACACCCTTGAAAAAACAGAGCCGCCAACAGCACAAGGAAAACAGCTAACCTCTCCCTGACCGCACTACCACCGAGCAGCAAGCACCCCCCTCGGAGACCAGAAAAAAACAAATAACCTATTCGCTTCAAAAACCTTCTCGAAACACGCATTTCAAACCCTCTATTCCAACTCTCGCCTCAATCGACTCCACTCGATAGATTACATCCTATGTTCTCTTTTTAATATATTCCACTCCAAAGATCTCGTCAAAATCCCGATTCAGTAGACCAACTAAAAAGACTACAAAAAACCAGATATTCAGTATATTTTGCTGGGTTCGCATCACCTATAAAAAATCCCATCACCGCCACCACAAGAGCGGATCATGCTCGCCGCAAAAGACGAGAGTGTCGCTGTACTGGTTACCGCGCGTGGACCAGCCGGGCTACGTCGAACAAGGTCTAAGCTGTACCGCGGCCCCCCGTCATCGGGTCCCAAGAGCGTAACTGCCGTAATGTGATGTTCTAGGGTTGGATCAGCAATGAGTTGCGCTTGAATTTCGTCAAACCCAAGGCGACTGGCCATAGCAAAGACCGCCATCGTGTTAACATTATTTGGGGCAAATTCACACAAGGAGCGAAGCGGCCCATCATAAACCGTCGTTTTGCGGTCTATCGCCTCAAGGTCAAAATTCAGTGGACCATGATATTTTAGGCTGCTTGGATGTTTCATCATAGAGATACGCCCGGTTTCCAGAGAGTTATTCTCCACCATCCTAAGGATATCCTCCAAACCCGGCAAAGCCCCCCTAGGAATATACAGGCCATACCCGTTTGGCTCTCGGGCAGCTCTTCGCATCGCTGCTTCCGTGTCCAAAATAGCAAAGGCCGTCGGCGATCCGGCCATATAATCACAGTGCTCAAGGAATTGGGGGCCATACGTGTGCGTGATAGCAGGGTGTGCTACTTCGACAATCAAATCAGGAGAGTAGTCACGAAAATCCTCAAGGTCACCGAGCCTCAAATGCGGAGGAACCATGCCAGAGAGAACCTCGGCCTTGCGGTTCCAAACGAATGCCAATTCGTGGGTATCCC
>CAXGXL010000553.1:0-3288 GCA_964013555.1 uncultured bacterium | reverse complement strand
CTGTATCTTCAAGTAAGAAAAGGTCGAGGTTGTTGACTGCATTGAGTGGAATGATGCTAGCGGTTACAGTCTGGTTTATGGGTGATGTATAACTGTAAGCAATTTCAGGGCCAGACTCCCACCAGGTTGCGCAGCTATAGAGTGTTATGTTGGAGGGAGGAGCTTGTGCCGTGTCTGCTTCAAATTGTTGACCGCACTGAAGGGAAAACGAAGGAGCGCAGGCATTGTTGGCGAGGGGGGGAGCTTCTTCCTCCGCAGGGCTGCAGGTGAGAGTTAAGTCGTAGGTACCGTAGGCCTCAGAGAAACCGTCGACGACGACATAGTACTCTTGGTTTGCTTGAGCGGTCCATTGCAATTCGTTCCCGTCTCGCAAGAGGCAGCTATCGGCGTGACAGCCATTGCCGTTGTTCTCAATCAAGAAGAGATCGAGGTTGTTAACGCCATTGGTGGGGCGGAGGCTCGCAGTAACTTCTTGGGGGGTTGGAGTCGAAAAGGTGTAGGCGATTTCAGGGCCCGACATCCACCAAGTTGCGCAGCTATAGAGTGTTATATTGGATGGGGCTGCTTCATTTGTGTTCCCACTTACTTGCCCTTCGCAGTGGATAGTTGAAGTTGGGTAGCAGCTTTTTCCATCGGCAGCAGCAGAGTCTCCAGTAGGAGGTGAGTTGGAGTCGGCCGGGGAATCAGTCTCTGGGGGCTGCTCATTTTCAGTGTCGCCGCCGTGCTCGGTGTTGTTTGCATCATCGGGACTAGGTGCTGGGTTATTTTCGGATTCGTTATTATTTTCCTCGTCGTGTTCAGAGGCGTCGTTGTTTTGCGTATCCTCGCTTTCTTCTCTGCCGGCTTGGGGCTCGTGAGCCTCTTGTTCATCGTCTTGGTTTGTGAATGGGTCTTCTGCGTTGGGGGAGTCGGCGCCATCGTTTTGGGGCGTATTCGCAATGGCGGATGCAGGTATACCACGGGTTGGGCGGGCCACGTCTGAGATGTTTCGATTGTTGCATCCTACTTCCACAAGCAGAGTGAACACGCTCAGAAAAATTAGTGTTGTGCCGGGACGGTGGAGGAGCGTGGTGAGTTGAGCGTGGGCAATTTTCATTTTTTTCTCCAAAGTTTGTTTTAATGATGGCCCGGTGATTTTGTGGGTGGCCCTTGGAGTGCGAAGGGGGCCGGCTTTAATCCAAAATGGATAGCGGTATCGAGTGAGGTCGGGCTCATCGGGTATCTGCTATTTTGTTGGGTTGTGGTTTCAGGGGATGAGTAGCAGCTGTTTGAGAGGAGGCCACGGGATGGGCTAATCCACTTATTGGAATGCTAAAATGACAGACTTGGGCCCTTCCCATAGTTTCCCCATGTAGAATTCACTAACATACGTTGTATACTTTAGCGCTTGAGGTCGGGCAACCCTAGGATGAGATTTGGTCCTACCAGCAGATCATGTCCAGTGACACCTGTTGTTTCAATGGAGGGGCGATGGGGTGTGCGAGAGTTGGGATGGCTAAATGGATAGCAGCACCTTTGCTAAAATCTGGTAAGGTTGGGCGCAAGCTACTTGAAGTCATTTTTTTCAAAGAGCCGGGTGCCACACAACTAGCGTTAAAAACTATTTGGTTCGGTTCGCTTCTAGAAAAACCGCTTGTGCGATAGCTAAATCTTGTACCGCGACTCCTGTAAGATCTGCAATCGTAATGTCGGTGCTATGGGCTCGACCGATTTCGGCGCCTGCAATGATTTCCCCGAGTTCAGCCACCGACTCGAGGTTAAGGGTCTTAGACTCTACTGCTTGATAGGCTTCGCCGCGTGTTTGTGATTGAGAGCGGCTATCGACGACGACCCGAGTTGCGCGCCCTAAGAGGGGGGCCTCTAACTCTTGCTTGCTTGGGGTATCGGCGCCCACTGCGGTTATATGGGTTCCCTCTTGCACCCACTTGGATTGAATTAAGGGGGTCGTTGCTGGTGTTGTGGTCGTTATCAAATTGGCTTGTGAGCAAAGATGCTCAAGAGTGGTAGCTTCGGTAGCATCAAACCCGTAGGAATTTGCTTGTTCCAGGAATAGGTGCACGTGACTTTCACGACGACCCCATACCACAGCTTTTCGACATGGAGTAACTTGCTTGAGTGCCTGTAGTTGCTTGAGCGCTTGGATACCTGTGCCAACAATTCCAATGCACTCGATTGCCTTTGGGCCGAGGTGTTTAGCGGCAACGGCACCCGCAGCGGCTGTTCTTAAGTCAGTCAGGTTACCTTCGTCTAGAAGGATGGCAGCTAGTTGCCCTGTGGCTTGTTGAAAAAGAAGCATGAGGCCTTGGCTAGAGGGAATTCCTAGTTTCGGGTTGTCGTAAAAGCCCGAGGCAATTTTTACGACGTAGTAGTCTCCATCGGTTAGGTAACCGTATTTGAGATGAACGTCTCCGGGAGGCTTACGGAAGGTTAGCTCCCCCACGGGAGGAATGACCGCTCGTTTTTGGGAATACGCAACGAAGGCCTCTTCCATTGTCGCCACCAGATCTAACCTAGAAACGATAGGCTCAATTTGTTGCCACGTTACAATGGCTGGATTCATGCAATTACTCCTCGTAATGTGTCGATGCCGATGTTCGCACCGCAAATAACGATAGCGACCTTTTTACCGCGAAACGCTTCTTGGGTCTTGAGGAATGCGGCGAGAGCAACGCCGGCGGCGCCCTCAACGAGCATATGATGTTCGTTGATTAAGCAAATCATTGCAGCTTTTATTTCATCTTCGTTCACAAGAAGCGACTGGTCGATAAGGCTCTTGCATAGGTCTAGGGTGATTGCACCCTCTTCGACTCCACCTGCGGTCGCATCGGAAAGGGTTGGATAGCAGGGAACATCAATGATTGCGTTGGCTTCCATGCATGCATGCATCGCCGGTGATTGAAGAGGCGAGCAGGCGATAATTTGTGTGTCAGGAGATGTTGCTTTAAAGAACGCGCCAATACCGGAGATGAGGCCGCCTCCTCCCATGGAGACAAAAACGGCATCGACCGTACTGAGTTGCTCAGCGATTTCCACCCCGACGGTTCCTTGTCCAGCGATTACATCCAAGTCGTTGTAAGGAGAGATATAAACTCTACCTGATTTTCTCGCTTCTTTTCTGGCGGCAGCTTCGGTGATGACACAATCACTTCCATAGAACTTGACTTCAGCGCCTTCGAGCTCGATCCCTTGAACTTTGGAGCGATCTGCATATTCAGGAACATAGACGGTTGCAGGAATACCCAATTTTCTCGCCCCAGAAGCAACTCCGAGCCCATGGTTACCACTGGA
>CAXGXL010000552.1:0-3290 GCA_964013555.1 uncultured bacterium | reverse complement strand
AAGAAAACGAAGAAGAAAACGAAGAAGAAAACGAAGAAGAAAACGAAGAAGAAAACGAAGAAGAAAATGCACCCAATTCTTCTCAAGGCGATCAACAAGAGCCGGTGGCTCCGGGCGTCTATACTTATAACCGTCTACCAATAGGTGGGCTTAATCAATTGCATCGAATCGAGTTTCATCCAAGCGGAGACTATGCACTTCTGCTAGAGCAAACGAATGTCCTGCACATTTTTGACTGGTCATCTCAAAGTGCAAAACGAGTCAACTTTGAATCACTCTTTGACTCAGTACGCTGGGGCGACCTCGTATTCAACCCGAGTGGGGAATTCGCCTTGATAGTCGGCTCCCTCAATACGAATGCAGAAACACAGGGGCGACTCTACCGATTCAATCACATCGCATATTCTGAAAATCCAGCCAGAAGTCCGGAGGATTATATTCAAGAAGTTCCACAAGGACGAATCCCACAAGAGCTAAAAGCAATTGAATACCCTTGGACTTCCGATAATCCGGTCATTTTAGGGGTGAGTGGTAGCAATTCAGCCAATATTCTGAGTCTTCTTGAATTCGACCCAACAACCAATAGTTTTAGCGGGCTAAATGTCTCTATCTCCAGCGGCTGGACTCGTTGCGACGATTTAGGGTTCGTGAACAACGAGTTCGAATCTCCTGGAATCCTTACAACCTGTGGCTCTAACGGAGCAAAAACTTTTTACTATACAGCCATCGACGGGATTGGCGAATGGAGACAAAACCCAGGTAACGGTTCTACAGGTAATATCTCACGATTAGGCACCTATCCGGGCGGTGACTACGCACTACTCGTTTCATGGTCGGGAAGGCGAGTCTACCGATTTCAAAACGGCCTGGTTAACAGCGCAACGGAAGCTCCCGGGTTCTCATCCAACGGAATATGGGGAATTAAATTTCAACAAGAAGGAGACCGTGCTCTCATTATGGGGCGAACCAGTGGTTCGTCTGGAACTGTTTTAGAATATCGCCATAACTCTTATAACTGCCCCAGCGCAAATCTAAATGAGTGTGGTATTCACGACGTTTCTATACCCAATTTTAGTGCAGCTCCATTTAATGCCACAAGTAATACCTACCTCTTCGACGGAGCATTTAGACCCAACTGTGATGGAGGCCTCTTAGGAGGGGGAACCAGTGGCGAATCAGGACTGCTCATTCGCTTCCAAATAGACAATGGTAGAGAATGCGATTAGGTAGGTAGATACCTCATTGTGTCTATAGGCTCCGCAGCCATAACCGAGAGCACACCCCCCATCATCGCCCCAATCACTCCAACCGATGCAACTTCACTCCCCGCAAAAAACAAGTTCTTGATGGGAGTTCGAGGTTTCAGCCATGGATTTCTAAATCGCTCTGGTGTTGGCTCTACACCGTAGATAGAGCCTGAAATAGGGCGACAAAAATAATCAGTAGAAAGAGGAGTGGATAACTCGACATATTCAATCATGTCTTTGAGCTCGGGCATTCGCTGCAAAAATTGCTCCAGCACCTTTTGAGTTAATTGCTCTTTGAACTCCTCATAGTCTGCCCCACGCTTACGCCAAGGAGAATCCCGCCAGGACTTGAATTCTTCCCAGGGCACAAAAGTAACGACTTCGCCAGTATGCAACTGGTTTGGTCCGGGATCATGATTAGGATCTTTTAGGGAAGGAAAGCTGCAATAAAGGCATGGGGTATCTTCAAGTGTTTTGCCTGGCTGCACGTTCCAATCTTCAAGTTCATTATCCCACGTGTTGTAGAACCATTTATTGGCAGCGGATGCTCCAGCCTTGCGGATATCCCCCTTAAATCCAATATAAAGACAAATATGAGCGGAAGCCGGAGAAAGTCGTGAGATCCGAGATGCCCATTGCTGTTGACGATATTCTTCAGGCAACAATCGCTGAGTGGTCGCCACCGCTCCTGCCGCAGAAATGATTCGCTTGGCAAGAATCTCTTCGCCGGACTCTAAACGCACCCCAATTGCCTTTCCTTTTCGAACCAATATCTCCTCAACACTTGCATTAATACGGGTCCAGCCCCCGCCCTGTGCTACGGTTTTGAGTAATTGGTTCGCAATCTCTTGAGAACCCCCAACCGGATAAAATCCGCCATGCATGAAGTGCTTAACAACCAAAGCCTGAATAGCAAAAGATGATCGACTTGGTGGTGAACCATAGTAGCCCCATTGAGCGGCAAAAATGCTTTGTAACTTTGGATCGTCGGTCAATTTCTCTACAACATCTTTGGTCTTCAGCTCAAAATGCTTTTGAGCATGCCTAGCCAGAAAAAAATCACCGATAGTATTGAGGCCTTTGGGAAGAGATCGAGAAAGATAGTACCCCTTCATTCCCCCAGCTACTTCCCGAACCAACCGTAAGTAATTATCAATAGCACCTTCTGACTTTGGGAATGCTTCGACCAGATTCGCTCGAAATGCAGCAGGACTATCGGGAAAATCTATTCGGAAGTCATCGGGATAATAAAACTCATCGTACACCTTCCCTAAACTGGCCCACTTAAGATCACCGTCTGTCAGTTTCGTTAAGAGTCGCCCAGTCATAGATTTATCAGTAACTTCACCCACCGCGTGAACGCCAACATCCCAACGCCATGACTTCCGCTTAAACGTGTGCGTAAAGCCACCGGGAACGTAATGCTGCTCCAAGACCAGGACTCTTTTTCCCATTTTTGCTAGCATCGCCGCCGCGGTCATTCCCCCCATACCCGAACCAATCAAGATATAGTCCCAAGCCGCTTGGCGGTCGGTTGGCAATTGCTTACTCCAAAATTTATTGCTTTTAGACGGAGAGGTCATTCAAGGGCTCCTGCACAAATAAGAAAAAGGACAATCCAACAATACCCTAGAGGTACTGCCCAATGTTGACATTGTCAACAAAGGAAAGAACCCAAAGAAAAAAAACGTTAAACCACCGTTTTATAAGGCTTTTTTAAGTCGAAACCAGCAGCTAACCCAGATTCTACGATTGAACATTCGACCGCTTGACGATATGGGCTCCTTGATTGGGGTTTGGGGCTGTGGGCCATAGTCACCAAGATAGAGCCAAGGCAGAAATGGAGAAAAACAAGTGCGAGTATTAATTGCAGATCAGCTATCCAATGAAGTAGTCGATACGTTAACCAAAGTAGGCTGCGTTCTGGAAATTAATCCAGCTCTCAAAGAAGAGAGTTTGGCAAAAGCGATAGAGTCATTCGAGCCCGAAGCGCTCGTCGTTCGCTCAACCAAAGTTGGGCCCTCTCACTTAGAAAAAGCAAAC
>CAXGXL010000551.1:0-3291 GCA_964013555.1 uncultured bacterium | reverse complement strand
AGCTGAAGTGGGTGCTGCGGTTGCCAATTCTGACCTTGTAATGGTCCTTGTCCCAGATGAACTCCAAGCTGAGCTTTATGAGAGTGAAATTGAACCTAATTTGAAAGAAGGTGCGGCGATTGCTTTTGCCCATGGTTTTAACGTCCATTTCCAGTTGATCGAAGCTCGAAAAGATCTCGATGTGATAATGATAGCGCCCAAGGGGCCTGGGCATACCGTACGCTCAACTTATGTTGAAGGAGGAGGCGTGCCCAGTCTCATAGCCATTGGACAAAACGCAACCGGGCAAGCAAAGAATATCGCATTGTCTTACGCGTCAGCCAATGGTGGAGGTCGAGCGGGCGTAATAGAAACAACTTTCAGAGAAGAAACAGAGACGGATCTTTTCGGAGAACAAGCTGTTCTTTGCGGGGGTGCTGCAGCTCTTGTTCAGGCAGGTTTCGAAACTTTAGTCGAGGCTGGTTATGCGCCTGAAATGGCGTATTTCGAATGTCTTCACGAACTGAAGTTAATTGTTGATCTCTTCTACGAGGGAGGGGTAGCCAATATGTGGTACTCCGTTTCCAACACCGCAGAGTATGGGGGTTTGACTAGAGGTCCCCGAATTGTCACGGACGACACAAAAGTTGAAATGAGAAGAATTTTAGGTGAGATTCAAAGTGGCAGGTTTGCGAGAGAGTTCGTTTTGGAAAATAAAGCAAATGGTGCCTCCATTAAGGCGATGCGAAGAGCGACACAAGAACATGGCATAGAGCACGTGGGAGAAAAACTTAGAGCTATGATGCCTTGGATACAAGAGAACCGGCTCGTAAATAAAGAGATAAATTAGACCGTCAGATTCAAAATTAAAATGCGAAATAGAAAGGTAAAAAGATATTGAGCGAGAAAAGACCAAGCATCCTTCATCCGGTTGGCGATAATGAGGTTGGAGGTTCTCGAAGGGGTAAAACCTTTGGAAAAAAAGGAATATATCTACTTCCGAATTTGGTCACGACCGGCGCCTTATTTGCAGGCTTTTATGCGATTATTGCCGCAATGAGTGGCGACTTTTTGCCCGCGATCTATGCCACTCTATTGGCAATGTTCTTGGATACCGCCGATGGTCGGATAGCAAGGGTTACCGCGACGGAGAGCGAATTTGGTGCTCAGTTTGATAGTCTCTCAGACATGGTCGCATTCGGTGTAGCACCAGCGGTCCTCGCGTTTTCTTGGAGTCTCTCCACCTTAGGACAGATCGGTTGGATTGTTTCTTTCATCTATATGGCATGTGCAGCCCTGAGGCTCGCGCGTTTTAATACTGCAGCAGACACATCGGATTTCACTGGATTAGCCAGCCCCTCGGCTGCCGGTCTAGTGGTTTTCAGCATATGGGTAGCGGTTTCATCCGGGATAAGTTCTCCGGAGTTGTCGCTATCGCTGCTTGCTCTTGCATTAACTGCAGGAGCTGGATTATTGATGGTTTCCAACTTCAAGTACTTCTCTCCCAAAGGGATTAAATTGAAGGAAAAAATTCCTTTTGTCTCGCTCGTACTTATCGTGATGGCTTTTGCCATAGTAGCGTTGGATCCCCCAAGGGTTCTTCTGTTTATGTGCGTTGTTTATTCCTTATCAGGCCCTGCTGTTTGGGTATGGAAGCGCTTTATAAGGGGAAGCTAGGTGTCGTTACGTTCAAAACATAAAAGAAAGATTCTATCGTCTGAGATTACCCCAGAATCCTCATACTTCGGGCGAAGAGAATTCATTAAGGGGGCGGGTGTTCTGCTAGCGGGCTCGGCGAGTTTTACTCCACACCTTCTACACGCAGCCCTAAGATCAGATGATGAGCTCACGCCAGAGAAAATCGTAACTCAATACAATAACTTTTATGAGTTTGGCACAGATAAGGGAGACCCCTATGCCTATGCTCATGAATTGACTACTGAGCCTTGGACTGTCGAAGTCTCTGGGGAGGCAAAAAAAGTCGGTAAGTATGGAATTGAGGATATTCTTAACGGCCTTACTGTAGAGGATCGCATTTACCGATTTAGGTGCGTTGAGGCCTGGTCAATGGTAGTCCCCTGGCAGGGTGTCTCATTAAAGAAGATATTGGATCAATTTGAGCCAACCGGTAATGCCAAATACGTGGAGTTTAAAACTCTCTATCGGCCCAGTGAGATGCGGGGGCAACGTTCTTTTTTCTCAAACATAGATTGGCCTTACGTTGAGGGTTTAAGACTGGACGAAGCTTACCATCCTCTCTCGATAATGGTTACAGGTGTGTACGGCAAGAAATTACCCAACCAAAACGGGGCGCCGTGGAGACTGATGGTGCCTTGGAAATATGGGTTCAAAAGCCTCAAGTCGATAGTCTCAATCAGATTCACGAAAAAACAACCAATGAATACTTGGCAGGCTTTAGCACCGAATGAATATGGTTTTTTCGCCAATGTTAATCCAGAAGTAGACCATCCCAGATGGAGCCAAGCCTCCGAACGACGGCTGCCGAGCTCACTATTCGACCCCAATAGAAGGGCCACGCTTCCCTTCAATGGGTATGCTGAAGAAGTGGCCTCACTTTATAGCGGGATGGATCTTCGGAAATATTTTTAGATTATCCCGGGAAAGTAAGGTCGATTTATGTTGAGCAGAAAATATCTGGCTGCTCTACTTCTCTTGCCGCTCTTTTGGAGCTTTATTCTCGTTGCTTCTGAGATGTATCGCCCTGGATATTTCATGGGTTCCGATCCAAATGAGGAATTACTCCATTTTTTTGGTGGCTGGGCGATACGAATTCTCTTGCTTTCCTATGCCTTGGCTGGGTTAAACCGATGGTTGCCCAAACTCAGACTCTTGCAATCAAGAAGAATGGTAGGCCTCTTTGCTTTCTTTTATCTTGGCTTACACTTTTCGACCTATGTGACTTTATTTGTTGAACCCAGATGGGATGTTTTGATGGATGAGGTAATCCAGCGCCCCTATATAACAGTTGGAGCGATCGCATTGGCTTTATTATGCTCTATGGCGCTTACCTCAACTGATCGGGCAAGACGTGTGATGGGCGTTTATTGGAAAAAGCTTCATAGACTAATTCATCTGGCGGTTCCCCTGGCATTGATACACTACTTTTGGGCCTTGAAAGTGGTTAATTTAGAGCTGGTGGTTTATCTCGTTATATTTAGTGTTGTTGTTCTAGAGCGTATTAGTAATAACTTTAGGAAGGTGGCGCGCTCCAGAATTACAAAGACAGCGGTACGTTAGGATGCTCTCCAGTTATCAGCTAAAAATATTAAAAGAAATTGGTATAGACGTTTG
>CAXGXL010000550.1:0-3295 GCA_964013555.1 uncultured bacterium | reverse complement strand
GCGCATCTGGTACATTAGAGCCGAACACCGACCCATCGGAGACAACCCCTGAAAGCAACGATGATTCAGATTCATCGAGCGGCGGATCTAACACAGGCTCTAACACCGATGATGATTGCACCTTAACCTTCCGTCCCGAGGTACGAGATGAGTCAGGGAGCTGCACGAATTGCACCGCCGGAAACTATATTACCGTGGTGGGCATTGTAGAAAATACCTGCGAGCAACGGTTAACTTATGAATCTCCTCGCGATTGCCTGGTTCGAGAATTCGTTATTGACAACGTTGTTGAAGGCAGTGCTTCGCAATACCCCATGACTTGCAACCCAACCCTTCGTACCGAAGAACTCGCACCCGGTCAGAGCGTTACCCAAACCCGTCCAGCGGGGCGCCTCTCAAGCGGTACTTATGAATTGACGGTCTTTTTTGGAGACGAAGCCCTCTCTGAATACACCCTCTCGTTTAGCGTCAATTAAGGCCGATTCACCTCTCTGCGCTCATTGCCAGATGAACCCTGCTCCGAGCACGAGTACCGCGCCCAAAAGACCCACCGGAGGGTTTGTTTTCTCAACTTTTGCAACGTATATTGACTAGGTGCCTCAAACCCATCGCCCCAATTGCCCCATGGCTTGGCTCTACTCGTTTGGCTACCTCCAGCTTTTTCTAGTGGTTGTCGCCTTCGCTTGTCCTTTTGGCGCCTTTGCCGCAACAACCAAATCCAGAGTTTCCCTCAAAAGTGCCCAATGGGTTGTTATCAACGACACCGTCATGGGGGGCCGTTCGAAAGCGACCTTGTCCTGGAATCGAAAGAGCGAACTCGTGTGGAAAGGCCAGCTGAGTCTAGAAAACAACGGTGGTTTCGTTTCTATGCGAACCCAAAACCAATGGATGGATTGGTCGAGATACGACGGCCTCGAAGTTGTTCTCGCAGGTTTCGGCCGGGAGATTCAAATAACTGCGCAACGTCGAGATAGGATCATTAGAGCTGGTGGGTATCGCGCGCTTGTTCCCACCAACGCGCAGGGTGACACGAAGGTCTTTATTCCGTTTTCGGCATTTGTTCTCAAACGGTTTGGGCGAGCCATATGGGGGCCCTCACTGGCGTCTAATGTGCGAGAGATCGGAGAGCTGGGCCTCTTAATTGCCGATAAGCGCGAAGGCAATTTTAAAGTCGTATTGAAATCCATTCAACCGGCTCGATACACGCCTAGCAAAAGGATTCAGCGTGGCGTAGGGGCTGCCCTTACCGAAGCCATCCAACAAGGCGTGCCTTTATTTAATAGCGGCGACGCACGGGGCTGTGAGCTAGTCTACCGAGAGACACTCAGGCGGCTTTTGAGAAAAAATCAGTTGGGCACTGGCACCTGGGCCAAGAGGCTGGCCGAATCAGCTTTGGCTAAGGCACTTCATGAAAACCCCACTCAAGCCGCTTGGACCTTGCGGCGAGCCATGGACGGGATCCTCCGTTGCCTGGACCAAAATTAGCATTTTAAGGGGCAGTTTGCCGCGCCCCTCACTGAGCTCTCGCTCTATTAAGCTCCTTTGGCCTCTACCTTTAGTGAAAAACCTTGTAATTTCAATACATCCGGGCTTAACTGCTTCTTTGGCTCTGCCTTTCGTTCTCCGTTGACGAATGGCAGATGAGGCGGTAAGGCTCCCGCACTAGTTATAACGTTAATCAAGCAAGATTCCTTCTTGCGCAATAGATTGGACCAATGCAAGTTCCTCCGGCTCTCTATTCCCTTTTTGATGATGGTATCATTCAGGAGTTGCTCCGCCCTCTTTTGAGCGGCAAGGAAGCCTCCGTGTACATGGTGCGAGCACAAGACCAAATTTGTGTTGCCAAAGTCTATAAAGAAGCCACCAACCGAAGTTTTAGACAACGGGCCTCCTACTCAGAAGGACGAACCGTTCGCAACAGCCGTCAGCGACGGGCCATGGCTAAGGGCACCAAATACGGCAAGGCCTTGCTTGAGGCCGAGTGGCAAAATTCAGAGGTGAGCTCGCTCTACCGCCTCCACGAGGCCGGCGTCAGGGTTCCGGTTCCGTATCATTTTTATGAGAGCGTTCTGCTCATGGAGATGGTAACCGATGCCCACGGCGACCCCGCACCACGACTCTGCGATGTGAAACTTAGCAAGAGCGAAGCGATTGAAACCCACTCCTTTCTTATTCGACAAATCGTTCGCATGCTCTGTGCAGGCCTCGTTCACGGAGATTTATCCGAGCACAACATTCTCATATCCGCAGATGGCCCCGTCATCATCGATTTGCCTCAGGCAACAGATGCCGCCCACAACCGAAACAGCGAACGCATTTTTTTACGGGACGTTAAAAACCTTGCCATGTTTCTCGGGCGAGCTGCCCCGCAGCTACGCAAGACCCAATACGGCCCTGAAATTTGGAACCTCTATACCAACGGGCAACTTCACCCCGACTCGCCTCTAACCGGTCGTTTTAAACGCGACACTCGCCAGGCTGACACCCTCGGAATTATGGCCGAGATTCAAGCCTCAGCAGAGGACGCCGGCACCCGGCCGATGAGTTCTTATCAGCAGAAAAAGCAGCGCAAGATTGCCGAAGCCCTCGCCGAAGCCGAACGAGAAGCACAAAGGGCCGAAGCGAATAAAAATCGCCCGCAGCCCCAAAAGCAGTCCACGGATAGTGACACTCCGCCGCCGAAAAAGCGCAGGCGAAGGCGAAGACGCCGACCGGCAAAACGCCCGCAATCACCCCAATAAAAGCCATTCTAAATTGAGCTACGAACGAAACACTACTTCATATTAGCCGTCTTCGATTTGACTGCGTGCCAATTGTGCATGCAGTCAATAACCGCCCTCTTCCCGCTGTCTCAAGCGCCTTCCACAATAGGACTGCCTGGAGAAGATGCGGTCTTAGATAATGAAGAGAGCGTCTCCAACAAAAATGCAGTCGGCTGCGCCTTTGAAAGATAGGCTGCTGCGCCCGCGTCGAGCATCGCTTTTTCCATGTCTTTCGTCTCATGCATTGAAAGCCCCACCACAGGAACATTCTTGTCTGCTGTGGTTATGGTTCGAGTCGCTTCTATGCCAGACAAACCAGGCATAGCCACATCCATAATAATCAAGTCCGGCCGCAAACGGTGACTCAATTCAATGGCCTGGTAGCCATCACTAGCCTCACCAACCACCAAATAATCCCCCTGGTTTTGCAAAAGAGCGCACAAACCGCGTCTTAATTCGACGTGGTTATCCACCACCAAAACCCTCGTTTGCTCGGACTCGGTGGTCCTTTCAACGATCAGGGGCGAGGCACG
>CAXGXL010000549.1:0-3297 GCA_964013555.1 uncultured bacterium | reverse complement strand
ACAAAACTCCTGAGCAGATTTTTTTTCGATTTTTGACTCAGCATCAAGTTATTCCCCTAATCGGAACTACATCGAGCATTCATATGAAAGAAGACCTCGAGATATTTCAGTTTGAGCTAAGTAAATCGGATTGTGAGAAAGTAAATCAACTCGGCCCATTTTATTAGTGAATCGGAATTATCAAGGAAGAAAGCACGGATTGGTTGGCTCTAGCTTTAATGGTTGAGTTTGTACACCGTAGCTTGTGACTTCGCAAAATGTCGTTGCTTGGCTTTCAAGTGAAGTTGTTTTGTAGTCGGTCTAAGCCATCGTAAGCGGCGTACTTATAGAGCTCGGAGAGCGTTGGGTAATTGTAGCAACCATCAATGAAGGTATCGATGGTGCCACCAAACTGCATCACCGTGAGCCCTATATGCACCAACTCCGAAGCACGATCGCCGACGATATGAACTCCTAATAGCTTTTTGTTTTCCGGACAAAAAACGAGTTTGAGCATCCCTTCACCGCCGCCGGAGAGGCAACCTCTTGCATTTTCGCTATAAAACGCCCGCCCGACCTCGTAGGGCCGGCCACGAGCCTCAAGCTCATGTTCAGTTTTGCCCACCATACCGCACTCTGGAATTGTATAGATGCCGTACGGAAGGTGTTGGGCTAGTTCACTTTTGTAGTTGAAACCAAAAGCATGGCATACCGCCAACCGCCCCTGTTCCATACTTGTGGACGCTAGAGCCGGAAAGCCAATTAGGTCGCCCACAGCGAAAATACTGGGGATATTCGTTCGGTATTGCTCACTGACTTCTAAGATTCCGCGTTGGTTGGGTTTAAGGTTGACTGACTCAAGCCCCAAACCTTGGGTGTTGCCGGTGCGCCCTGCCGTAAAGAGAAGTGTCTGGGCGGCGTGCCGAGAAGAATCGTCCATAGTGAGAGAGACGCCGTTATCAGTCAGCTCACACGCTTCAAAATGTCGCCCCGTCTCGATGGTCATTCCAGATAATCGAAACATCTCGATGAGGGTATCGGCGATTTCGCGATCAATGAAGGGCAAGATAGTTGTGCGTGGTTCGACGAGGGTTACGTTCACACCGAGGGCCGAAAATATACCGGCGTACTCGCAGCCAATGACCCCAGCCCCACAAACAATCATCGAGTCGGGTACGGCCTGCATTGTCAGAATTTGATCGCTATCGAAAACTGAGTCGTTCTCAAACGGAAAAGCGTCTGGTCGATACGGTTTCGTACCCGTTGCTAAGAGTATGAAGTCAGTCTTGAGGAGTTGCTGGCCTCCTTCATTGAGTTCTACTATCACACTATGAGGACCCGCTATGGTTCCCTTACCGCCAATTAGAACAATACCGTGGCGGTCTAGGTTGGCCAAGATGCGCTTGACCTCCATCTGGCGGACAAATTCTTTATGGGCCATGAGCTCACCAATGGTTAGGTCTTTTTGAATCGCAATGGAGACTCCGCGGATACCTAATTGCCGAACTCCGGAGAAGTGCAATGCAGACTCTCTGAGAGCTTTCGAGGGCAGGGTTCCGGTGTGAGCACAGGTTCCCCCCACAGGAAGATGATCCACGACAGCAACTCGTTTACCATAATAGGCCGCTTGGGCGGCTGCCTTCTCGCCAGCGGGTCCACATCCGATAACCACCAGGTTGAAGTGTTCTATCTGTGCCATGGGTCGCTCCTAAATCAACAATTGATAACGTTAGTGTCTTTACACAAGCACTAGGAGGATACTTGACGAGACTCTGCGGCTACTGCGGCCTAAAAGAGAGCATATACAGAATTTTATCAGCGATCGATGTTTTTCGCGAGTTTGCTTTAGAACTCTTCTGATCATTCGTTTAGGGGGCTTTCGAGGGCAATCCTGCGCTCAGCACTTATTGTATGGATTGTTGCGGCAAAGCTTGGGTACTTATTTAGGAGCATATCGAAACGGAGTTTGTCTAAACTGTAAATGTTGCAAAATTCTAGGGCCTTAACCGTGGCATTGCGGGGCTGGGCCGTGAGTAAAGACGTTTCGCCAAAAAAACTTCCTTCTCCGAGGACCGCCAGGGTACTTTGTGAATCCGAATCTAAGATGGCAACATTCCCCTTACTGATAAAGAACATGCTTTCACCCCGATCCCCACGCCGAACTACCTCGTCTCCAGGCATAAATACGTGAATGTTAAGATGATGCACCACTTCGTGAAGAAAGTCCTCGGAGGCTTCTCGAAATAAAGGAACCTTGGAGAGGAGTGGCTTTCGCAGAAAGAGTGCAACTTCGGTTCTTAGAGAATGGGGCAAGTCATCGATGACCTCATTCTCATCATGGTCCAGGCGGTTTTCCCAGATGTATTCATAGTAGGCCCGAATGCGTTTTTCTAGATGGGAGGGAACCGACCGGTAAGCAAGGAATGCATTGACGATGGCCATCTTTTTGCTGAAATCCAGCTTTGCGGTGTCCATATTTCCGAAAAAATTGGAAAGATTTGCTATTACATACCCATAGGTTCCAACGCCAAGAATCATTACTAGCATGGCGTAGATCGTTTGTGCGTTTGTAACTGGCGTGATGTCGCCATATCCAACAGTCGTCATGGTCGTAATTACCCAATAAATCGCTCTTATGTAGGTTCCGGTGCCGTCACTGGTGACCATACCAGGAAAGAGGGCAATCCACGCACACGCCATCCAATGTGCAGTAAAACTCACCAGAAACAAAAAGAGAAACATGCGCAAAACGCTGGGGTTGAGTGCCATTACGTTACCCCACTTGCGAATTAGAGGCACCATTTTGGCAAGTTTCAAGAGCCTTGCGAGACGCAAGAGCCTTAGAGCTTTTATGCCGAGGGTGGTGTCAAAGGGAAGGCCGGTCAAAAATAGACCAAAGGGAAAGGCAGCCATAAAGTCAACGAGAAACCATGACTTGAGATATTTGTTGTTTAGAGTCGATTTTTCACTTTCTTTGGGGTTCTGCTCTTCTTCAGCCTTTGAGGGCATGGTTATCAAGTTGATAAGAATATCTAAGCTAAAAAAAAGAGTGAGCGTGATATCCATGGCGAAAAGAAAGTTGGTTTCTGGGTAATGAAGCACCATCCGCAAAGGAATCTCGATTCCCGCAATTACAGCAAGAATCATGATCCACGCATCCCAGACATCTTTAGATCGACTGTCGCCTATTATTTTGTGCAGCATGCTGAAAGCCTGGTCTTTAGAGTCTATTGATATTACATCACAAATGCGTCAGGGGAAAGAAAGCGGCTATTTGATCCCGTTAAGGGGAGCAAGCGGTTAGGTGCTTGCTCTATC
>CAXGXL010000548.1:0-3299 GCA_964013555.1 uncultured bacterium | reverse complement strand
AGTACTTTTGGTCAAAAGAACCATTGGTGGCGGGCCAGTTGGGGTCCGTTGAAGCCATTACCGAGGTGGCTAAAAGACTGATGCCAATCAAAGCCAACGCCGCAATAGGGGAAAGAAGTCGGGGCGGAAGAGGCTGAAACATGGGTTAGTATCCTTTTTATTCATTCACTATTGTTTCCGGTTGCAGCCAGCTACGCTGACGAAACCAACCGGAGGTTAACTGCATGAAGCGCTGTGATAAGAGCGCGGTCACAGAGCCTAAAGCAGGTAGCGTGCCAATGTCGGGACACACCTCTTACTCGAGAAGAGCAAAGTTAAAACAAACACTTACAAAACACGCGTAAAGTGGGGTTCCGCACCGGCCGCATCCAAACCGACGATAATGACGAGAACGACGAAGGTACTACGAAGAAGCCAAGTCAAGGGACGAGCCGCCTGGAAGACCCTACAGAGCCGCTTCAATATATCTATATTTTGCTAGAGAAGTTTCTAGACCTGCTGAGCCCCAACTCGCCCTTAACCATCGGGTGAGCTATATCAAGTAACCACAGCACTGGTTATCTTCCTAGGAATTTTCTCTTTTTACGCCTAACCACCAAAACACAATAGAGTCACAATGAAAAAGTCTGGAGTTCGGAACTTTAGACTCCAGTTCCATCATGAGAATCCATCTGTCCCCGAAGATAAGGGTCGCTCAGCGCCTGTCCCGGCAAAGTCGACCTCCTAGCCCAAAAACTCTCCGCCGCTTTTCTGGTTAAAGCCAATTCAAACCGGGACTGTATTTCCAAAGCCACCTTTCATTTGGCTAGACCCATCAGATTGAGTTTCCTTGCTGCATACCCTATAGTAGCAAGCCGAACCCCGTAGCTCTCTTATTTAGGGTCACTAGAAGGTCTGTGAGATGTTAAGACTAAAAGCTCTTTGGCTCGCTACCACTCTTCTCATAATAGGATTTACCACCAAGGCTCTCGCCCAAGCTTCCCCCCTTTCAAAAAGCACATCGTCACCTACAAGAGCGTTGTTCCTAGAAGTCCGCCCAGAACCGAGGCTTGGTGCCACCCTCGAACATCAAGGATGGCACCAAGAACGCTGGTCCCACACCCTAAGTTTCGGAACCGGAACTTTAGGTGATATTGAAGTGCGTACTGCCGCTCTCGCTTCAACGCTCTCTCCCGCCTATCCTTGGCTGGCCTGGCGGTTGCGTCCAATAAATCTTGATGAGCTCCCCCCCATTGAACATTACCTCTCGTTGGGGATAGGCTTTTGGGCAGATTCTGGCACACCGCTCTCCTGGGACGCGGGTTTCGGTATCCAATTTCAACTGCCTCCTCTGGCTCCAGAGCCCGCAGATGATCTTAACACCTACCTGGTTGAAAACGTTCGAATCGTGTTGCGCTTTGCCCTGCGATTTTCGGTCTTCTAATGGCTACGCCCGAGTCTATGGGTATCCTTAGACCCGTTTGTATTTTCTGGGTGCTGCTCTCGTTAGGTGCTTCGGGCTGCACACCTGATGGGACTTTTCAGTTAGTTCATCACCGAGCTAATGGCTGTCGTATAGACGCACCCGAGAACGCCTTAATGGGAATTCAGTGCATTATCGACCAATGTTCCCAAGGCAATACCCCATGTGCTCTAGAGGGGGATGTTCGCCTCCTAAGAATATCAGGCGGTTCGTTGGGTGACGCTCTGGAGATGGTTTGGATCCACGACAGTACAACTGAGCGAACGGCCCACTGCCCAAACGGTATAATAACACTTCCGGGAAACTCCCCTATTAGCGAGTCGCAATTTGCATCCTGCCGCCTCAGGCGACTAAATGGGACAATAACACCACACGAAACCATCCCAACCCTAAACGAAGTATTAATGTTGATTGAGTCAACCCCTATCAAACTATTTATTGAGCTCAAAGGCTCAAGCGATACGGCACTCGACACGCGCTTGGCTCGGCAAGCCGCACTTCGAGTGGATGCAGCAGGTTTAGCGGCCCAAACGGTTATCACGAGCTTCGCTCCAGAGATGCTCCAAGTAGTTCGTGAAACCCTCCCCGGCATTGAAACGGCTTGCTTTACTCCCATAGGTCAATCTCCAATAGCGCAAGGTCTTACGGTTCTTCGCGGGGGAATACTAAATGATGTGGACACCTGCTTACGAGAGGGAAGCGACTGGGTCTTCGTACCACCATGGGCTCTAAGCGGCGATGTGGTGGGGCACATAAAAGGTCTCCACCGAGGACTCGGAGTTTTTGGCGCCGATACCCAAGATGGATTTAACCAAGTCCAAAGCTGGAGACATCGGGTGGATGTGGTTTACGCCGATCACCCGACTATGTACCACCATTAGCATTTTTTTTTCTCGCACGATCTCGTATTTGTCCCGATAAATAGACCATATGTTTCTGAATGTTGAGCGTTCTACGGTTCTAGAGCCATTGTAACGAAGGCATTTCGCCGATTTCTTTCACTACATAAGAGACCAACCCAGGTGCAATTAAAGTAGGTTTTGAACGCTGCACAAATATAGATATAGCCACCAACAAAGACGTTCTACGGGCGCTAGTAAACGAAAACCATCCAGAGTCGGCTATCTAACCAGTACAAAGGACAAGTGCCGCAGTTAGAAGCAACCTCTTCGCCAGCCAGGTATCCAGCTCTCTGCTTCTTCTTGTTTTTTGGTTACCTTTTTTGCCCGGGAATCTTACGAGTAATTACTGACCCCAGCCTACATTGCTTTGGGAGCCTCTTCTTCATAAAACGGACTCTTGGGGCAAGTTCTTCCGGAAACACTGAATAATGAGTTTATTCGCGCGTTATCTAGCCGCTGCACTCTTTTCTTTAGCCTTAATTCTCGGATGTGGAGGTTCAACAAGCTGCCCTTCCGAAAATGCCACTGGTGGGAATGATACCAGTGCAATAGACACCGCTGCAGAAGAGTACAACGACGATGCCTACTTGGACGTCCGCGGGGCACAAGAATATCCTATCAGGACAAAGAAAGTGCTCTTTGAGAATTTTCAGTATGCTTCAAATTCATCTTTGTTTTTTAGCCTGCTCTCCCAAAAGGCGGCAAAGAGGGAGAGAGCTACGAATTCAATAGCTATACATCAGAGGATAAATGGCATTAAGACTTCCTCATTGCGAACCTCGTTTTTTCTACCCTATTTCTCCTCGGCATGTCTGCGAATGAGTTCAAAAAAACCACATCCGGCGAATCTGCCTTCTTCTCTCGAATTTTCTGGTCATTCCGCTCGCTACCGTGATAATTTCTCTAGAAGAGACCATCGCGCCCTGTGATGTGTA
>CAXGXL010000547.1:0-3299 GCA_964013555.1 uncultured bacterium | reverse complement strand
GTCTGTCGAGTTATTGTCAATTTTGTTTAAAGCGACGGATTTTCGACGTTTGTGTGGGGGGGCAGTGGCTATGCAAAAAGGGGGCTCTGGAGAAGTTAAGTGGAATTCGTCTATCTTATCTTGGATTTGGGGCATCGGGTTGGTCAACTCCTTTTTGAAGGCAGTGACAAATCCTTATTGGCACAAAACATGCTGCTACTCAGGTATAGGCAATAGTTAATGTGGGCTTTGAGAGGGGGGACTTGTTGCTTATTGGATGGACTCAGAGGTGTCGCGTCGCAGTGCATAGTGGTGTGGTGTTATTGGGGTAGAGTGTGTTGGCCTTGGCCGAAGCTTACTGGGTTTAGACGAGGGAACAGGGACCGATTAGTGGTCGACTATTGTTCTTAAGAGCCGCTCTCTGAGAGTGGGGAGCGGCTCCTTTTTTCAGAAGACTCTCCGAGATTCAGCGGTCCTTTTTTGAGTATTGGTGCTTGGGTTTTACGAATTAAGATTCTACCCTCTCACGGCTTTCTTCGGTTCATCGGGGCAAGGTTCTACTGGACTGGGGGTTACCGGATTTGCAAGATGAGCTTCCTGCGATGCTAATGTCACGGTCTGCATGGGGTAGTTGGCCCTTTGTTGTGCTTGTCTTTGGTCGGGATCCAAAACGAGGTTTCTTCTGGGCCGTCTTGGTTCAGTGGGACGTTGAAAGAGAAAGAAGAGCAAGAGGTAGAACCATTGTTTAATCCTAGCCCAGATGGATATTCTTGTTACCTCATCCAACTGAATCTGGCGTGAGCGGTTTTCAGCTAAATCGACATCGAAGACCCGTCGCTCAATTTCGTCGGCAAGTTTAGGAGAATCAATCAAAGCTGTTTCGTCTGTGCCATTCTCCCAGGAATTGTATTCGGGATTTCCCGTGGAGGTGAATATCAAGCGTTTGTCGGCGACGAGGAATTTACAGTGATTATAGGTGTGAAACTCGTATATTTCAACGTTGCCTGTTCTTAGCAACCTAGGATAGTAATAGCGAAAGGCAGACCAGGTAGATTCTTTGTCGGTTCCTTCCTCGCCAGGTATGAGAATTCGAACTTGGACGCCACGCTCTGCTGCGGCTTTCACCGCGTTAATAAACTCGGGAATGAGAATGTAGGCAAAGTGAAGGTCTAGTGTGCCTTTGGCGGCATCAATAATCTCTAGAATGCTCTGCCGGTATTCTGACTCGCCTTTGGGGATTCCATGAACTAATTTGATGGGGGCCGTGTCGGTTTCACTGACCGTTGTTTGGGGAAAATATCTGCTGATGAAATCAGCAGGATCCGTGTTTGGTTCAAGGTCATTTTCCTGGAGCATCCAGGTTTGCAGAAAACTTGCTTGGAGGTTTCTAACGGTAGGCCCTTCAAATTCAACGCCAAAATCGTGATATTCGGGAAGCTCCATTTCAGGGGTTATTTCAAAGGGAGAGGGGATTTTCGGAAGTGACTCCGGGTAAAATATCACTCGTCGATCAAAATCAGGAGTGTCTTGAACTCGGGTGTAAGCGTCCCAGAATTCCTCGTTGCCAAAATACTCATCGCCAAAACAAGCACCTCCGAAAAATGCCTTTTTTCCGTCGACAATTAAGAGTTTTCTATGCTCCATACCCTCCAAGAAGAAATGGTTTAATTCTACATCAATTCCGACCTCGGTGAGTCTCTGTAAATTGCGGCTGCCTGCGGAACAACAAAATAGGGCATCAGAACCAAAGTCGTCCACTAAAATGCGGATAGCGATATCCGGGTTCTCTTGCTTTTTCTGGATGAGTAAGTCGACTACAAATTCGCCAAGCTCGCCTCCATCGAGTGTTAACATTGCCAAGTGAATAGAATCTTTGGCCTCTGCGATGGCTGGAATGAGCCCGTGTGTGAAATAGTCTCTGTCGAGATGCAATTTTGTCTTATTGCCTTCGCTTGTTTGGGCAATGGTGTAGAGCTCGGAACTCTTGATTTCCTTGCCTGAATGAATTTTGTCTCGCAAATGGAGAATGTGCTCGATGGCCTTGGTGGGCGAGAGGTCCTGTGGCGAGTCGATGAAAGCATGCGTAGGGAGCGGGGGGATTTTATGTTTGATGCTATCGGGCGCGCACTCTTTACCGGCCAGCTTACTCAAAGGAGTGCTTGGGTTGGAACGAGATTTCGGGGATGCAGGAGCTCGCTTAGCGCTTGGAGATAGGTCTGTGGTTTGAGAGTGAACAACCATTCTCTTTTTTCCTCTTTGACGAGGCGGCAAGCTGGTTATCGGCGTATAGGGGAAATTGGTGCGGAGATTTTACGAAAAAAAATCAGTCTAATCAGTCAGTGCGGATCCTTTGTCAAACTAATAACTTCGTGGGTCGAGGGCATCTTGAAGGGAATCCGTAAAGATATTAAATGCTAAGACGAGAGCGAACATCGCTGCGGTTGCTCCACCAATCTGCCAAAAGAAGCCGTTGACGAGTTCAGCTCTGGCTTGGTCTATCATTGTTCCCCAACTCGGCTCTCCTTGAACTCCCAAGCCTAGATACGAGAGAATCACTTCGGATTTGATGGCTCCAATGAAAAGGAGAGCGAAGTTAACAAAGACTAAATGCAATGTGTTGGGAATAATATGCTTGAATAGGATTGCTCTGGATGGGAGTCCGAGCGCTCTTGCTGCTTGCACGTATTCCATATTTCTAAGTTTTAGAACTTCACCGCGAATCACCCGGCATGGACCAACCCAATAGGTAGAGCAGAATGCAACGTAGAGTCCTGTAATACCCTTACCTGCTGCGTAGGTAAGAGCCATCAAGAGGAGTAAGTAAGGGATGGACTGAATAGTAGAGTAGAGCCAGACAATCAGAGCATCTACTTTACCTCCGAAATAACCAGCCATCGACCCCAGCAAGGTACCAACACTTACAGCAACTAAAGACGACACCATCCCTACGGAAAATGCTACTTTGTTGGAGTAAATTAAGCGGGTCAGGATGTCGCGGCCCTGTCGATCGGTGCCCAGCCAGTGGTCACTTCCCGGGCCCATGTATTTTTCACCAACACGGGCATCAAATTCTTGGGCGATGACGCCCGTGGCGACCAAAAGGGCCAGAATTCCGTAAATGACTATGATGCCAAAACAGAAAACGGCGATTTTATCTTGTCTTATTTTGCGAACGCCACGGAGGTTCCAAAATCGTTTTAAGGTCTTCATGATAGTCTCACCCGTGGGTCGACAACGGCGTAGAGCACATCCGTTGCGATGTTAGATAGAATGAAAAGGATGGAGATTAGAACGGTATATGCTTTAATGATGGGGAGATC
>CAXGXL010000546.1:0-3302 GCA_964013555.1 uncultured bacterium | reverse complement strand
TGCTGAAAGTGACACCATGGGCTCACCGAGTTTCTCATAATTTTGCAGATCGCTTTCTAAATTTCGACTGTTGAAGATATCCGCAGGATGGAAAGCTTCGGTGGCTGTCCAGTTGAGTAGGTCGTACCCCATTTTGAGTTTGAAGGGTTTGAATTTCCACTGGATCCAGGCCTCTTCAATGACCAAAATGGTCCGGGCTGAGTCTTGTTGATCTAACCGCCCGTAAATCCGCAGTCGCTCTTTTAAAACTTTGTGCCGATGGTCTATTTGCAGTCGGCCCATCATGCCGATGCCTTGGTCAATAGTGGCGTCGTTCTCGTCGTCTAAAAAGACTCTGCCTTCGACGGCGAGCTCTCCCCTACTGGACCAACCGGCATAAGCTGATGCGCTAGGAAGAAGACCCAAAAGTGCGCTAGCAATTGATAGGCGGAGCAACCACATCAATCTGCCAAACTGTCACTATCGAAGTTTTCTTCGTCAACCTCAGCCCCCACGCTTCGGTCGGTCCAGGTTATGACCGACCTTTTTTTGGTTTGTACGTTGGTTACACTGATTTGGCCGATGCGCCAAAGTTTACCGAATTTTTTGTGGCCGCTGAACGTGGCGGTCTTGAGGAGCTCGCCTTTTCGGTCGTAATACTCAAGCTTCAGGGGGCCGTGGTACTCCTTATCAATCCAAACAATTTGCTTGCTGTACCCGCTACGCTTGTCCGTTGGGACGCGTTTCATATGCCACACGTCGCGGCCTTCGAGCTTCATCTCGCCCAAAAGCTCGTAAGTGAACTTTTCAATTTCTTGGCTCCCCAAATCCTCGTAAGAGAATTCACTGCCCATGAATGAGCCAGACTTATTTCGAGAGCTGATGCGCTTAACGCGCTTGATGGCGGGTAAGAAGAGCCACTGCTGGTCGTCGCCACTTTTCTTGGAGTGGGTGAGCATTTTGGTGCCCTTTACATCCGCGGGCCATTCAAAAATGACGATGGATTTGTCGCCCTCGTTTTTTCCTTCGATGATTTCACTTTTCATACGGCGGGTGGTGATATCGCCGTGAGCGTTGACCAGCTTCATTTCCATGACGGAGCGCTCAGAGACAAAGCCCTGATTGGCCAGGTCGTTTTTCTTGGCGATTTCGAGGCCGGCTTTTGCCGCATCGGCGTAGGCTTGGGCGGGAAAGAACGAAAGAGCCGCTAAGCCTAGGACCATCGTGCGCTTTGTGGGGCGGTAGGTATTCACGTTAAAACTCCTCCTATTCGATATCTCAAACCAAGTTCAGCATTGCCGTGGCAATTTTCAAGTTAGAATCAACATGGCACAGATCTATTTTGGATTCCAGCGTTTCATCATGGCTAAGGCCCCAGCCAAAAAGCCCGCAATACCGGGTTTTAATACAATATTTGGCACCCCCAGAGGGAACCCTTAGTGGGAAATAGGGGCACAGCTTGAAAAACTTATTGATACGCCTGACCCGAAAGCCCCTCTAAACCGACACACCGTGCTCACACAAAAAAAAGCAAAAAGGGAACTTCGCGCAACAATTCCACGCCTGCGCCTAAAATCAAAATTCCTCTTATGCTCTCTAACTAAAGCCGGCAAAGAAGAGCTTTCGCGTCCAATTTGCTGCGGTTGCCGCGCGAGGCGGGATAGGCCGGGACGAAATGAAGCCAAGAGAGGTATCTATACGGAAGGTCCCCTGCGCCAGGGGCTGGCCCAATTCCTAGTTAGCAATAACGGTTTATGCCTCGAAAAGCAGCCCCCCTATTTCCGTCCTTTTTTAACCTCGGCATCGTACCATTCCCATGCCTCCTTTATTTTTTGTTTCCGCGCCTTCCCAGAGGCGCCTTCGTAATCGTCAGGCAAACTGTAAGTCTCGCGGGAGCCATGTTCCGACAAAGGGTTGCGTTGAAGAATCTGTTCCAAATTATCCCTGAACCCGAACGTTGCAGCCGTGGCTGGGTCAGCTTCGTGATTTAACATGCTTTCTATCAAATTGTTCTCGGCCTTAGAAAAAAAGTCAGGAATAATAAACCTTCTCAAGCGAGTACGCACAGCCTCAATCCGGCTTTGTGCGGGTAAAAAGTGTCGAGCAATGCCGCCCCTTAGCGGCGACTTAGCGTAAGCTCTCTTGACCTCAGCGCTATCAGACGGCAGCGGGACATCCATATAACATTTCCGGGCCAAAATCGCGTTTGAATAGGACGCCTTAAGTCTCTCTCTTGCAGCCCCTTGAACACGTTTTAGTCTAGGATCCTCCGCCCGAAACGCCTCGGTCCATGTCCTTTGTAATCTCGCACCAGTAAACAACCTTTGAAGTACAATACCTGCCGACCAAACATCTGCTTTAAACGGGTCATAGGTCTTTTTCGTCATTAAAGTCTTTAATGCCGCCCTAAGCTCATCAGGGTTCAAACTCTTAGCCTCAGTCTTGCAAGAACTCGAAACTTTCTCTTCAGCACCATCTGCGGGTAAGGCCACTAATTGTTTTCTCAGCCAATCTCTTTTTTGAGACTCATGGAGTTTTTCATCAGCCAAAAGGCCCTTTATTGAATTACAATAATCGGCCGGCGCAGCAGAAGTCATGGCACTGAGCACCTCAGGCGCGGAAAAGGGAGGCGAACCAACGTATCCCGACATCCCCCTGCCTGCAGGAAAAGATCCAGATGCCCCATAGTCAATTATAACCACTCGTATCCCGTCTCCAGTTCTTTCAATAATGAAATTGCCATCCTTCAAATCCAAATGTGCAATCCCCCGCTTATGAAAAGAATCGAGTGCCGACAAGAATGAATTGATAAAGGAAGCGCGAAGATAACTGAGATGCTTTCGAGTTACCGCAAAATCCTTATGGCCTGCTGGTATTCTCGCCTTCTCACTGATAAAAACTCCTAAGTCATTATATTCGACATCATTAGATTTAAGGGCCAAAAAGATATAATGCTTTGGTCGGCCGTCCTTCCCGACAGTTTCCGCCTGCCCCTTAAGCGCAACCCCTTCTTGCAAATCACCCAACTTCTCATGGATCCCAATTTCTTTCTTTAACGCCGCACTATCTAACACACGGCTTATCTTTTTGACGGCGACCACTTCACCTGTTTGAATATTTTTCGCATATCGAACCTTCCCAAAACCACCTTGACCAAGAACTCTCTTACTCTTACCCCCAGCCCCTCCTGCTGCTTTCGGCTTGACTACCCCTAGTCCGCTTGCCTCTTCGTCACTAAAGCTATTCAGTAAAAAAAAGTACTGCTCCCCTCCCTTAATGATGGTAAATTTTAGTTGGGTTGCCTCTTTGTCAAAGCGTTTGCC
>CAXGXL010000545.1:0-3309 GCA_964013555.1 uncultured bacterium | reverse complement strand
CGACGAAACCCAGAAGATCATGATTTTTTCAGTGAGACAGATATTCGTGCCCGAGTAGACGGGTTGAACCGTCAAATGGATATCATTGCAGAGGCGGTGTGGCGCCGCTTTTTTGAAGAAGAATCCTCAAGAGAGGCCCTTGCCCGCTCTTATGTTTTTCAGGGGACAGCCCCAGAATTTGAAGCTATGCAACAAGCACTTTCCCTTTATATCCGTGACCGAGCCATCGCCGTGGACGATGCTGCTCAAGGCCAAGAGGGAGCAACCCGTTGCGCCATAACCATCGCGGCTAGCCCGTTGGAGAATAAACCATGAAGTACTTTGCCCTCATCGCCTCTGTGGTTCTTGCCGGAGCTTGCTCGGACTCTGGTCCATTGAACTCCCCGAACGATACCACCAATAAGATCGAAGTCACCGGCTACCTCGATGCATCCAAAGTTAAGACGACCACATCGTCTCCACTCAATAGCAGCAGCGAAGTATTGGTTACGATTATCGGGATCCAAGACGCAGCCACCCCCCTTAGAGAACTGACCGCCATTAACGAGCGCAGCGGGACATCCAATAATACTATAGTTGCACAAGATGGTAGCTTTGTCGTCGCCGTTCCCGCCCTTTTGGGTGACACCATCAATTTAACGGTCGATGGCGCCGCAGAGACTCCCCTTGATGTCGAAACGTGGGACGACCAACCCCAATTCCCGGCCATTAGTGAAGACGGCATTCTGGTGGAGCGCAGTGCAGAGAGTCCCGACTATATATTCATAAGTATTCAACTCATCACGCCGCTGGAGAGTGGTTTTCTTGAAGTTATGAACATAACCAATGACCATTACGCCATTCTCGACTACGATTCCGAGCCCCATGAAGAGCCAGGTGAAGAGGAAAGCGAAAGCGAACCCGAAAGCGAACCCGAAAGCGAGCCCGAAAACGATCCCGAGTTGCCTCACGATGATAACTTCTACTCCTCGCAGCTAATGGCCGAACCCGGTGATATTCTTTTTATCGTCCACAACAATGAGGGCATTATATCCGAGGCAATCGAAATCATTGCACCAGACTCTTTTTGAATCTCAACGACTCAAGTCCTCACTTAAGAAAGTCAATAGAAATCAATAGTTCAACGAAATAAGTGTTCGATTTAATAAATCGCGCGTTCTAAATTGACATTTGGCCAGGCCCCAATGCCCCGCTCCCGCACCCGTATTTACATCCTCGGCAGAGCTCATGGAGATTCACGCAATACCCCGCTCAATGCCACTGTCAGCAGAGCCTTTACGCACATCTTGGGCCCACTCCATCTTTAACCATCAACCCCCAAGGTCCTTGCTATTGGGGGTTGATGTTGACGTCCGCTCCCCTTAAGATGGCTCTTTTCGAGGGGGGAAAGAAAAATGAAGGATCTAAAGCGGCATAGTCAAATTGAGTCACACAAATCGGTTCACCAAAAAACTCTTAATTGGGCAATTTGGGGATTTGCTTTTGGTTATTTTGCTTTCTATGTTCCCTACAGTGCACTTGCAAAAGCTCTTTCTGCGGGCCTCTTTGATGGCATGGAGACGGGGCTTCGAGGGTTTTCTATTTTGCCAGTTTCGGTCATTGCATCGGTTTTGATGATGCTTGGCTTTTTATTGCTTACCGGGTGGTGGAAAGATGCCAGCACGACCCAAATAGTGGGCATCAATATTCCTCACCCTACTCGCTACACGTTTGCTTCCGGTATTTGCACGTCGATGATTATAGCCACCACCACCTTGGCCTATACTTTTGATGGGGTAAGCATTGTCTTTGTTATGCTGCTTATGCGCGGTGGGGTATTGATTCTTGCTCCCATGGTTGACCGGCTCTCCAATCGAGCAACCCAGTGGTATTCCTGGCTGGGACTCTTGTTCAGCCTCTCAGCTCTTATTATCGCCTTTTCTGAACGAGGTGGTTACGAAATCACTCTGATCTGCGCTATCGACGTTGTTGTCTACCTCCTTAGTTATTTTACCCGCTTACGCTTTATGAGTCGGCAAGCCAAGTCCAACGACCCCAAAACCAATCGCCGGTATTTCGTAGAAGAGCAGCTGGTAGCCGGCCCCTTTTTGGTGGCGCTACTTGGGCTCATTGCGTTGATAGGTCAGGGCCCTATTGTGGACCAAATTCGTTGGGGCTTTTCCGAGCTTTGGACCTCTCCAATGCTAGGCTACGTCGCATTGGTTGGCATCCTTTCTCAAGGAACCGGCATCTGTGGTACCTTAATCTTTTTGGACAATCGAGAGAACACCTATTGTGTACCGGTTAATCGCTGCTCAAGCATCTTGGCCGGGCTTTGCGCCACCTACCTGCTCTACGGCATTTTCGACCAACCCCAACCAAGTAGCTATAAGCTAATGGGCGCCCTGTGCATCTTGATGGCCATTCTATCTTTAACCGTTATTCCAGCCATACGCACCACCAAGCGCCACTTGCAAAAGGACGACCCTATGACTCCCCCCATTCATAACTCTGGGACGGCCCTTAAAACCGAAACACAAGAGTAAAATGCACCGAGTCACCGCAGCTCGTAGAGACCAATCTGCGGATCGATGTATTGAGGCAAAGTTGGGACAATTTCATTGCTCTGGTCAACGTATTCTTAACAAAGTAATTGCCGCCCTAATCCCTGGAAGCTTATTGCTATCGCCACTCTAGTGTTTTTGACAACCGACCAGTCAACCACTCATGCAATTTAGAACAGCCAAAACTTTGGGAAGCCCTTAGATAGCCACGCTGAATGCAATTTCACCCCGACGAGAGACTGTTGAATAAACGTTGATTGCGAAGATTAAAAACCGACCCCAAGAGCGAGTAAAAACAACGTTCCCACTTGTCTTCTTTCGCTTCTCTCTTGCCTCCCTTAGTTTCATGGCGCCAATTATGCGACTTCGGCTACATCACCCCCGACGATGTTCAGTCCATCGAGCCCCATCAACAACTCTTGTAGCTGCGCTGACGACAAGTCAGCAGCACATGCCTATCCCAAACCAGGAGCTTCGATTCTTTGGTCTGGCCATCGGCAACCGTGACCGCCATGGCGGCAACTACCTCATTGACACACTAGGGGACCCTTTTTCATCACGGCACAAAATGGTCGCTATTGAGCACGGTTTGGCATTTCAACCAACAAACCCTATTCCCCTCGATCACAAAAAGCTAAGGCACTATATTCCATCGGCTAAAATTTATGAAAAGATGAAGTATTTATCCGATAAACGCTTTTATCGCATGCTCTCTCCTTATCTGAACAAGACGGAGCGCGATAATGTTTTATGGCGTAAGCAAAAG
>CAXGXL010000544.1:0-3318 GCA_964013555.1 uncultured bacterium | reverse complement strand
TTGCAATTCGCGAAGGTGGCCGTACAGTCGGCGCCGGTGTCGTGACGGATATTCTTGAGTAAGTAATTAATTTTACTTATCTTGAATTTATGATTGTTAACAACGAGGTAGTGCTCTTATGAGTACTGCCTCTTTATATTGTGTGGGCGAGTAACTCCAATTGGTAGAGTAGCGGTCTCCAAAACCGACAGTTGGGGGTTCGAATCCCTCCTCGCCTGCCATTTTTTAAGGGAAGAAAGAATGCAATCCAAAGAGAGGTTCGTGGTCATCTCTATTCTTGTTCTCGGTATAATCGTGGCCATGACGCTGGCCCGTGGCTTCGAATGGATTTGTGTGGCGGCGGGGATTAACGACCCTTATATCTTTGGTATGCGCCAGTTGCCGCTTACCGCCCTAATCGCCTATTTGGTTAGTTTAGGTGCGGTGGTCTTCTGTCTGAAGAATCAGAACATTCGAACCCTTTCAAACGAAGTCGTTGACGAGCTATCCAAGGTTACCTGGCCCACTCGCGAAGAAACTGGTCAGGCAACGATAGTCGTGGTTGTGACGGTTTTGATTTGCGCGGCTTTCTTGGGGCTTTTCGACTCTGTTTGGTTATGGTTAACAGATCGGTTGTTGGGCCTGGGTGGGGTGAGTGAAGGGTAGCATGATTTGCTGGGTGTGCTAGACACGCTCCTTTGGATTTAGGATTTGAAATGACTACGGCAGAAGAACAAGGCATGGAAGCCGCAGAATCCGAGGGAACCGAAAAGGTTTCCGATGAAGCGGTAGTGGAAACTGCAGAACCCGTTGACGCGGTCCCAAGCGACGAAAATGCTGCTGCGGTGGTTGAACCAGAAGCGGCGCCGGTTGAGACCCCATTAAACCCGAATCTTCATTGGTACGTGGTTCATACGTATTCGGGTTATGAAAATCGTGCCAAAGCCTCTCTAGAAGAGCGTATTGTACAACAAGGCTTAGCTGATAAGTTTGGGCAAGTTTTGATTCCTACTGAAAATGTGGTTGAACTGTCCAAAGGTGGGGAGAAGAAGACTAGCAAGCGTAAGTTTTTTCCGGGGTACATGTTAGTCCAAATGGAGTTAAACGATGAGAGTTGGCACCTAGTAAAAGGAACATCTCGAATTACGGGCTTTGTGGGAGGTACTCGTAATCCTCCGAAGGTGCCGGCTAGCGAAGTACAACGGCTGACGAAGCAGATTGATGAGGGGACTTTAAAGCCGAAGCCACTCGTGCATTTTGAAGAAGGGGAAAACGTTCGAGTCATTGACGGGCCCTTCGCCAATTTCAATGGTGTGGTCGAATCCGTTAATCCGGATAAGGGTAAGGTTAGAGTGATGGTGTCCATTTTCGGGCGATCCACTCCTGTCGAATTAGAGTTTATTCAAGTAGAGAAAGCCTAACTGATTTAAAGAGTTAGCGCAGTTAGGGAAGTTAGAGGTCTATTATGGCTAAGAAAGTTACCGGATATATAAAACTGCAGATTCCTGCAGGAAAAGCCAACCCTTCACCACCCGTTGGGCCTGCGTTAGGACAGCATGGTGTGAATATTATGGGGTTCTGCAAGGAGTTTAACGCGAAAACGAGTGACCAAGGAGATATGATTATCCCCGTAGTGATCACTGTGTATGCTGATCGCTCCTTTAGTTTTATTACCAAAACACCTCCTGCTTCGATTCTGATTAAGAAGTTCGCAGGTCTGAAAACGACGAAAAAGCCCGGTGCTGGTTCTAAGGAACCCAATAAAACCAAGGTTGGAAGCCTGACGAAGGCTCAAGTAGAAGAGATCGCAAAGATCAAAATGCCGGATCTCAATGCGAAAGATCTTCCTGGGGCAATGAATATCATTGAAGGCACATGTAAGAGCATGGGAATTCAAGTAGAGGGCTAGACAGGTTGCGAGCGGATCCTTATAAGGGCCGCTCTTTTTCATGAGCAGGAGGCAAATTTGCCGTTGGAACTGCAGGTGAGAGAATGGGAAACACAAGTAAAAGACATGCGGGCAATCGCTCTAAGGTTGATCGCGAAAAACGGTATGAACTGGTCGAAGCGTTAGAACTGCTTAAATCTGTTTCTGCGGCGAAATTTGACGAGTCTGTCGATGTAGCAATTCGTCTTGGCGTAGACGCTAAGAAATCCGACCAAATGGTTCGAGGAGCGGTAAGTCTACCAAACGGTACTGGTAAGCAGGTTCGAATCCTCGTTTTTGCGAAAGGCGAATTTGAAGAAGAGGCCCGTGCGGCTGGCGCCGATTTCGTTGGAGCCGAAGACCTGGTTGAAAAGATTAAGGGCGGATGGCTGGATTTCGATAAGGCCATTGCGACGCCGGACATGATGCCGAAGGTTGGACCTATAGCGCGAATTCTTGGGCCCCGCGGTCTTATGCCAAATCCGAAGGTAGGCACCGTTACCAAAGAAGTCGGCAAGGCTGTTGAGGAACAAAAGGCTGGACGTGTTGAGTTTCGTGTTGAAAAGGCCGGAATCGTTCACGCCCCAATCGGCAAACTTAGTTTTGACGTCGTTAAATTGACTGAGAATCTTGGTGCGTTGATGGAGCAGCTACATAAACTCAAGCCTCAAACCTCCAAAGGTACCTATATTAAGGCGGTCACACTTTCGAGCACGATGGGTCCTGGTCTTAAGCTAGATCCTTCTAAAGTTCAGCAAGCCTAGGGGAATAAGATGTTGCGAGCAAAAAAAGACACATTTATTTCAGAAATGCAGGGCGAGCTAGAACGTTCGGCCGGCGTGTTATTCCTCGATTTTACGGGGCTTACCGTGGCAGAAGCGGATCAGGTCCGCGCCAAGTATCGCGAAATTAACGCGGGTTATACAGTGGTAAAAAATACCCTGATGGCTCGTGCGATTGAAGGTACCAGTTATTCAGATGCTGCAAAGTACCTCAAGGGTTCTCCAACTGGTGTTGTAATCGGATATGACGATCCTGTTACCCCAGCGAAGGTAACCTACGAATTACTCGACGAAATTAAGAATCTTCGAGTCAAAGGTGGTATTCTCGATGATAAAGCCATTGATTCCGCTCAAGCGGAAGCTTTATCGAAAATGCCAAGTAAAGAAGAGCTTCAGGCAGGTATTATCACCCTCGCAATGAGCCCCGGACGTCAGCTCTTGGCCCAGGTCAAGAATCCAGCCGGACTTATCGTTGGTGCGATTGATAAATTGATTGAAAATTTAGATGGAGAGTAATTCTTAACCCATTAGTTAAGAACCAATCTCGTTCATCGCGCCGCACGAGCGGAGCGAGTGTACAAGGAGTTATAGTTATGGCAGACGCAGCACGTGAGTGGAATGCAGACATCA
>CAXGXL010000543.1:0-3342 GCA_964013555.1 uncultured bacterium | reverse complement strand
CTGGCTTCTAGCTTGGAGCTGGACACCGACGAACTAACAACCCGCGAAATACTACGTCGACAACACAATGGTTCAGTCCAAGCAATTCACGATTCGTTATACAAGCTATTGGCTATTGCTGAGGAAGCCTTGGAGTCCAACACGGTTGCTTTATTGTGGCTCGAGATAAATGGCACAACCCTCCGCATCAAGGAGTTGAGGAGTAAATCCGATAGAATTCTTGAAAAGCCAATGGGGGCATCCGAGGGCTTTGTGGGGGCGATAACAAAACGTCTTGAGCCCCTTGTGCTTAGTGGAATTAGGGCTGGCCACCCTGGGCTGATCTATTATTCACACCCCTGCGGCGTTACTGACTTTGTAGGTGTTCCGGTTATGGAAGGGGCCCATCTTCGAGGAGTACTGGTTGCCGATCGAACCTGTGGAAATAAATTTACTGGTACCCACGTAGCGATTATGAAAACACTTGCTGAAGAGGTTGTCCGGGTGGTGCAAGTAGAACAGATTTTGGCAGATATGACGCGCGAAAAAGTACGAACCGAATTATTTTTGGGGGCGAGCCGTGCTTTCAATAACACCCGAACCGTAGACCAAGTAGCGCAAGTGGCAATTGAATTTGCAGTTCGTGCTACGGAGGCTACGTTTGCGGCCTTTACGGTGTCGAGCCATGTTGACGGGGAGATGGTGATCGCGGCGCTTCAGTGGTCGAATACTGAGTTTCCGCTTGAGGTCGACCAATGGCTTGGGAAACGGTTTAATGCTCAAAATGGTTTGGTTGGAGCGGCCATTAAGGCTCGGCAGTCCTTGCCTCACGGAACGCTCCGTGCTCGAAATCAATCTGTATTTGCACCTGGCTTGGAATTGCCGATAGAAGCAGTCAAAGTTTTGCCTTTAATCTGGAACGACCAGGGGGTGGGAGCCCTTATTGTGGGCAGCGATAAACACGATTTTTTGCCGCGAGAGCTTCATGAGCGCCTTTGTGTGATGGCAGACCAGGCTGCAGGAGCTGTTGCTAATGCTCAAATGAATGAAAGTATGGAGCAATTGGCTACGACCGATGGCTTAACAGGACTCCTGAATCATCGTTGCTTTCAAGAGAGTTTTGACCGAATGATTCATGGCGCTGAGCGCTATAATCGGAAATTGGCATTGGTTCTCATGGATATTGATCATTTCAAGAGTATCAACGATACCTACGGTCATCCCATGGGGGATAAGGTGCTAAAACGAGTGGCGAAAATGTTGCGAGCCAATGCCCGAAAGACCGATATAGTGGCTCGTTACGGAGGAGAAGAATTTGCGATTCTCATGGAAGAAACGGATGCTTACGCTGCAACTCAAATCGCCGAGCGGATACGCAACAATGTCGGAAAAGAGATATTCGGCACCGATATGGGTTCTTTTGGTTGCACGGTTTCTTTGGGAATCGCATCTTATAGTGAAGATGGAAGAACAAAGGCTAGTTTAATTGTTGCCGCCGACGAAGCGTTGTATACCGCCAAGAGTATGGGAAGGAACCGAACCGTTCTTTTTCGTAAGCGCCATGAATTGAAGAAAGAAGCTAAGGCCTCATGAAGTTGTTTAGGCCGTTGAATGGAAAATTTCACAGATGAAAAAAACCTTTGTTTTGGACACGAACGTTCTACTTCACGATCCCAATGCTATTTTTGCGTTTCACGATAACAATGTCGTGATTCCGATTTATGTGATCGAAGAGATCGATTCATTCAAGAAAGACCTCTCGGAATTGGGCAGAAATGCTCGCCAAATAGTTCGACTTTTGGACGAGCTTAGGTCTGATGGTTCCTTAATAGACGGTGTTCTTACTCCCAACAACGGTAAGGTGCGGGTCGCATTCACAGATAAAGACTTGCCGGCAGAATATAAAACGGGAAATTCTACCGATAATCGTATTTTGGCGATTGCTTTGGAATGTCAAAAGGAGGTTACCGAGCGAAAAATTATCTTTGTTACCAAAGATGTGAATTTGAGAATCCGGGCAGATTCTCTCGGTCTGACGGTGGAGGATTTTGATACGGAGCGCCAAGACATTAGTGAGTTGTTTTCCGGCGTCATTGAGATGGAGTACTCGGGAGCTGAAATTGATGAGTTTTACAAAGAGGGACAGCTCGAACTCAAAGATCCTTACCATTTTCCCAACCAATTTGCCTATCTCAAAGATCCTGGTAATCCAACTCATACAGCATTGGGTAAAGTAAACCTCGATACTAATACGGTTGAGTCCATTCTGAAGACAAAAGATGGGATGTGGGGGATTCGTCCCCGAAATCGTGAACAGGCCTTTGCCTGCGATATATTGATGAATGATGATATTAAATTGGTCACTTTGGTGGGTAAGGCCGGCACGGGCAAGACCTTGATGGCTATTGCCGCCGGCCTTCAAAAGGTTACCGAAGAGAATATTTATCAGCGCCTTTTAATTGCTCGTCCGATTTTTCCGTTGGGACGGGATATTGGCTATCTTCCCGGTGACGTTGAGGAGAAATTAAATCCCTGGATGCAACCGATATTTGATAATGTAGAGTTCTTGATGGGACTTTCTCGGACTGATCAACGCAACGGTAGAAGCTATCAAGAGTTGATTGATTTGGGAGTTTTGGCGATTGAGCCTTTAACCTATATTCGGGGTCGCAGTATTCCCAATCAATTTTTGGTTGTCGATGAGGCTCAGAATTTGACTCCCCATGAGGTCAAGACAATTATTTCGAGGGCCGGAGACAATACCAAGATCGTCTTGACTGGAGATCCATACCAGATCGATCATCCTTATGTGGATTCCACGAATAATGGTTTGGTTCATGCCGTTAACCGATTCAGAAGCGAAAGAATTGCTGCCCATGTTACGCTAACTAAGGGAGAACGCTCAGAATTAGCGGAATTAGCGACGAATTTGCTCTAAGCAGTAACGAAGTAGATCGCCGGGGACTTGACGAAATGTCTAAGCCCGGATAGACCCTGCGGGGTCCAGGTATTGGACTAAACCTTTTTATTTCAAGGAAGTAGCGAAGACTATGCGTGAGTTGCCCGAAGAGACACTTTACGATGTCCGATTAGTTGACCGACACATTAAAGAAGGCTTGATTACCGAGGAAGACGTTAAAAAGCGCATAGAAGCACTTGAGGATTCCGAAAGTAATATGGACGTTGTCGATATGGATTTGCTTGCTGAGCCTGCTCCTGCTCCTGCCCCTGCCCCTGCCCCTGCCCTTTCGGGGCCTGTGGTTGGTCTTCCTCATCGATAGCTCTATCCGTTCAGACATTGGGCGTTTGATTGACACTTTTGTGAGAGTTTACGCCTGAGATCCATTCGATTTAGAATCTGCT
>CAXGXL010000542.1:0-3344 GCA_964013555.1 uncultured bacterium | reverse complement strand
CCGTAGCCTGCGTTTTCAGGTCCTGAAAACGCAAGAAAATCTAAGCCCGAATCGATATTGACAGTCATATCAATTGGCTCCGGAATTTCGAGAGTCGTTGCCAGATTGAAATCAGCAAGAAACTGCTCCAAAAGTGGTTCCATTCGTGCCTGCAGGGTGGATTCTAGAAGTTCAGAAATATTAGGACTAAATGCATCAACTATCCCATTAACGATATCATTGAGGAGCGAGCCAATATTATCACCCAGCCAGCCCCAATTGATATCGAGATAAGGTAAATCCGTTCCCGCATCGGGGTGATAAATGTCCACATCTAGATTGGACAGGTCAACTACAGGAGAACCATTCGAGAGCGCAACGTTGGCAATGCCTTCGACAGTAACGGTCTCTACCAAAACATTTCCTTCAACACTTCCTGTCACATCTAAGGACAAACACTGAGGATCGAAGTACCCAACGGCCTTAATTGGCAAGTTCAGGTTTCTCATCACCATCCGTACTTTCAATCCCCCATCAACAGTTCTTATATACTCGATCTCCGGTTGTTCGTACGTGAATACTCCAGTCTTCGTTACTTTATAACCTGTCTCCTTGTTCGTTGCGCTAAAAAGCCAGCAATCATAAGTCTTACTATCAACCTCACCGTCACCATTCCTATCTGGAGACACCGCCATCGGATTGGGAATTGCCGAATTAAGGTCAAGCCCCTGCATTACTGTCTCCCCTAGGGTGGCAACGTCGTCTTTATCGGACCGGTCATTGTCATCAATGATGGGTTGGTTGATTTGAGCCACAATTCCTTGGGGAACCCTCGCACCGCTTTCAGGAGCTTGTGCGGCGACAAAATAACTAGGGCTGCGCAAATACGATTGAGCCACAACACTTCGATTACCGCACTTGTCTTGGGCTTCCCCAGTAATCACATTGAGTCCCCATTGACTTGTTTCATCCTGACTCAATGCGATCTGCAGTGAATCGCCTACTGGCACAAGTTCAACCCCATTAATCCTCCCCGAAACGATGGGAGTTGTACTATCCGAAATGATGCCTTCAATCGTCACAGTGGATTGTGCCCCGGGGTTATTGGAATCGCCAGCAACCAGGGCGGTTGCGCGACCAGGCGACGTGATGGAGATTTCAGGTGGGGTGGAATCAACAATGAAGTCTTCTTCAAATACTCCAATCGAATTGCCCTCATGCAACTCCCCATCAACCGAAACCACCAGGGTATAGTTTCCATCAGCCCCCAGTTTGTAGAGCCCAGAGTTCTCGACTACCCCACCAGGGGGAGTCGTTGCGACACGAAGGTTTGGGTCTGGGATGGCGTTCCCCCAAAAATCCCAGACTACCGCATCTAGCTCCAAGGGCTGCTCGGACCGTTGACACAATTGACCATCTGCTCCAGCCAACTCCTCACTCAACGTATTAGCTCCCAAACTCCCTGATTCTAAATTCCAACTATACGGCGCTCCAGGGACAATCTGGACTCTAGCTGGTGTATCGTCCTCTGCATAAAAACCGTCTACGCCACATGTAGCGTAGATGTAGCCTGCTTTAGTCGCGCTAAAGCTGGTCCCATAATATTCCACGCCATAGAACCCAGCACTTTGACCATCCGCGGGTGAAACCGAGAAATGAGTGGTAATATCCTCAAGAGCATTCCCATAGGCGTCGGTCGCTGAGCACCACACGAAAATTTCATCCGTAGGTAAAACCGTCGCCTGCTCCACCTTAGGCTCCAAACCATTCACGGATATCTGTGTCGTCGATAGGGCCGGAGATGCTGGGCCCACCAAAATCTGATTGGGAACAATATCTACGATTGTACCAAGAACACAGGCTACGTCATACTCTCCCACGAGATAAGCCGTCGCACTAAAGAGCGTTCCCCCTAGGTGCTGGGTTGAAACCCCCTCTGAACCCTCCAAAGACAATCCTTGAGGGGAAATCACCTGGTTGTCATAGGCATCGAAAGCCCTGCACTCAACTGGCACTCGATCTCCAGCCCGCACTACTACATCATCTATCAAGGTTTCCACTCGAAATGCCACATCCGCGACCACTCGGACTTCGCTTCCTTCGTCGTCGGCAGCAGCCCCATCAACCGTTGCGCAATAGGCCCGGTAGAGTCCATTCACGGTGGGCGTGAAAGTCGCCCCTGAACCGCTTTGTACCATATTGGAAACCGGTGGTAGTACTACAACATTCGTCTCGATGTCGCTCAACTCGATTTGAGCTTGCCGAACCGTGCAATCCACAATGACTTCCTCCCCGGCCCGCACCTCGCTCGAATTTAAGGAAGTATCGACTCGAAGCCGCCTATCTACTCCGAAACGCCGGCTGTATTGACTCGAATTACCTAACGTATCTTCTGCCGTCACTACGATAAGAGGAAAAACCAAATCATTACCAAATGAACTCGCCTCAACGGTTGCGCTAAATGTGTTGCTACCTGAGCTTTCGAGAGTGAGACTCCCCACACCCTCAACACTCGCTGCGACCGAGCCCATGTTCACGCCGGTGTCATCGGTTACCACAAAGCTCAAAGTCAAGGTATCGGAAATCATCGCGTAGGACTCAGGAGACAAAAAAGTAACGACAGGACCTATAATATCGCCTGGTTCTACTGGCTGCAGATCTTCTACTTCTTCCTCTTGTTCCTCTCCCATCTCTTCCTCGGGAGCTTCCGGAACTTCCTCAGCTTCCTCTTCTTCGGGCAATTCATCTCCAGTCTGGCTCTCCTCCTCCGAGGGATTCGCCGGCGCCACATCTTCAATACACGTTCCCGACGAACACGTTAGACCTTCATCACACCCAGAGGAGTTCGTGCATTCCGCTCCCGTCCCTGAATTCAAACACGCTACTTGCATGAACTGGAAAAGAAACAACATAACCATACAATAACGAGTCATCGGAGAGCTCCAGTCATTCGATAAAAATTATCTACACGAGATACTGACTCACCCTCTAGAGCCCAAAGCTCTTCTCCATCCCCTAATCCAACCAGTGTTGATACGTCAATTTCAGGAAGAGGAATCGACTCCAATGCTCCGCCCAAAAGCTGTGGAACCATCAATCTCATCAATGAAGTAAAAAGGTCCGTCATTTCTGCTTGATATCCCGAGTAATTGATCTGGGTTACCTCAATCCACACCTCCGGGTATTCATCAAATTTCAAATCAATGGCATTTCCTTCCGCAGCCCGGTTCACTTCAGCCCCGACGATTGTGGACAAATACATTTCCACCTCGATGGCCTCAGCACTGCTAGTTGTCGAAACCCCAAGTGCCGCCCCGAGATCTACGCTTGCTCTTATTCGCGCATCCCCCAAACCAAACTCTACT
>CAXGXL010000541.1:0-3344 GCA_964013555.1 uncultured bacterium | reverse complement strand
GAAGCCAGGCACTATAACCCCATCCTACAACAGGTTGAATAAACTTGTGATGGGGATGTTTCGTGTAGCGTTCTTGTTTTTGGGGACGGGTTAGCCACGGGCCTATGCTATTGCCTGGCCTACGGTGCTTGTGCCTGCGCGATTCAAGATACGATGTGTGTACCACACAACCAGTGAGCACATCACCTAAGAGAATGACCGAAACAATCACCCAATTCAGAGTTAACCGGGCGCACTGAAAGGTTTTGCTTGGAGTGTGCCATAGGCACCCCAAGTCGCATTTCGCCACCACAGCTATGACTAACGAGGTTTCTGTTCTCACTATTGGTTCCATTTTTTGAAGCTAGACCGATTGTGGTGGTGTCTTGAGTTAAACCTACACTTGATTCTTCCGTGCTTGCCCAATACGCAAGACTTCAATCTCATCACTTAATCGTTCCCCAAAGACTTAAAAAGTTCTATAATCTCAAACAGGTCGAAACCACTTGGAGGTAAGAACTAGTGCTAAAAGAATTTAGAAAATTCATAAACAAGGGAAATGTCGTTGAATTGGGAGTTGCTTTCGTTATGGGAGCTGCGTTCAAGTCTTTAATAGATGTTTTTACCAAAAGAGTTATCGAGCCTCTTATCGGATTAGTTCTCAACATTCCAAATTTGGAGAATTTGGGCTTGTTTGGCGATATAGATCCGGCTTCGGGAATAAAAGCAGGAAGCTTGGGGGCTTTTTTGGGTGAAATAATCAATTATTTAATCATTGCTTTTGTGATGTTCTTAGTAATCAAGGCTTATCATCAATTAGAAGAAATGGTCGACGACGAGGAAGAAGTAAAACCAACCCCCGACTCCAAGGAAGTCGCTCTTCTTAAAGAAATAAGAGACGGCATTAATACCTTAAACAAAGCTAACTAATTTCAAATCCTTGAAACGACGACTTGCCCTACTGAATTTCAGGTGTTTCGCAATCTCGGTTTGTTCACCCCTATGAAGTCATCTCCTTCAGTTTTCGTTCAGGGTCTCAGGCACCCCCAAAGTACGCAGATTCTAAGTGGAAGTGAGGCAAAGAGTACCCACTTCGGAACTTTCAGTCGCCTTAAGACCTCTACCTCGTGCTACAATATTTCGAATGCTCCAAGCCACACAAAGATAGAAGCGCGAAACTTCCACACGGAAGAAACCCGAAATACTCAAATCCAATCACATTCTCTTATCCTTGCTACTCCTTACTCTTTCATTTGCCGGTTTCACTTCAACGTTGTCTCAAACTCCGATCCTTATGTCAGTAGCCCTAGCTGGACCTGCAAACCTAAGAGTGGAGAACATTGATTTAAACGACCCTCTAAATACCAACCACCGTAAAAATAAGTACACCGCTCTTGGCGAGATAACCAAAGAGGTTGGCGTTTGGATGAAAAATAAAAAAGCCACGCAAGGGCCCAAGAATATCCTATTGGGCATTCTTGATTTTATTGAAAACCTTCAAGAAGAAGAAAATTTAAGTGGAGAACTCTTTTTGGTCTGCGACTCGAAAGGCGCCCTCTATTCCGCCGGAGTTCTGAGGAAGCATCCAGAGAGTATTTATCTGTCTTTTTTTAGTAAGCTCACCTGAAACACAAAAGAGCGGCGCCAGAGCAGAGATTAAACACGTCATTAAGAGAATGCTACAAACCCAAAAGAAAACAAAAGGCAGCATTGTAATCCAAGGGAATTTGCTGGGCGGAGCCCTGTCAATAGAACGGAACTCGCCCAGCCAAGAATTAAAAGTTCTGCAGGTTGTAGAGAAAGTCCAAACGATACCTCACTTCTTCCAAGAAATAGCGTTTGTTACTCTCCAAAGTATCCCGGGATCCGGGATTAGACGCGATTTGCTGGTCGTAGTCGGCTAGCTCTTGCTTGATAAAACTCAAGAAGCTTGCTCCAATCGACGGGTCGACCTCTCTTCCGTCGGCGCTAACCACCGTATCGAAAGTATAGGCCTGCCAAATAATCCCGGTACCTTCATCGGTCCATTTAACGACCCGGGTAGGATCTGCAAAGTCATGCCCCCATTGGTCACCCTGTTGATTGATAGAGAGGTAGTTGTTCCAAGTTCTATCATAGAGACTTCGAAGGGTTATCATCGCATACAAGAATCCATACTGAAATTCGTAATCGGTCCGATTGCTTTCTATTTTAGGAGTAGATTCCCAATTGCCAAAGGGCCGAATGGTGTCCTCTAAGGATTGGGTTAACCCACGGTCGCCCAGGGCCTGCCCAACATCCAAAAGAACTCGGTCAGACGGAACAACCCGTGCGACCTGATCACCTTGCGCTGCCACAGTCAAGGTAGAACCCGATTCATTTTGAACGGGCAGTGCATTGTACCGAGATGGAGTGTCCATCATGAGGGTTTTCAAGAGTTCAACCGTTTCCGCTTTAAAGGCATTCGCCAACGACAAACTGCTGTAGCGGTTGTTGATTTCACCCGCTGCAAATTGCTCCAGGTTGATGCCAAACCCTCTAAATAATGCTAGGAGAGCACCAATTTTGTTATTGAAAAAGCCAAAGCGGCTCACAGAACTGTATTCCTCTTTGGTCTGAGTATAATAGCTATAACGCGGATGTGCTCCATCGTGATTTTCGATTCGCACATCGCACGTCCCAGACCTCATCAACATCGGAGTTGAGTTATAATCATCCCATTCGTAACAACCGGTATCGGGAGTCATGAGCGTATTCATAACTTCGTTTAATCCAATGCCCGCTACAATGTGGTAATAAGCCAAATTTCCCTGCAATGCCTCATTCGGGTTCACACCGTAGATTTGGGAAATGTAGGACGCGAGAATACCGGCCCGAGCGGCAAAATTAAAGTACCGAGAAAATATCCCGCTAATGAGGCCATTGTTAAACCCCCACCCTGCGCCCACTTTACCGCGCGCATAATTGCTGAACCAATAAGCCTCGCGGAGCCGCTCACCGTAGAGAAAACCAATTTCCACCGGATCTGTACCGACATCCCACCGACTGCAGCTCAAATTGAAACCATCGGCAAAAGTATCAGTACAAAATTCATGTTTATTGATATAAAACTGACCATCGTTGGTTTGATAAACCTCCAAGCCATTATTATCAAACGACACGTTTTCAGGGTCCCACTCATAATAAGAGCGATTCTGAATCACTTGATACTGACCTTGAGAGCTTTGCTGAAAAAGCGGATGGCTATTATTATAAACCTCGATGTGATTCAGGTAGCCAAATCGAATCGCTGCAATATCATAAGAACCCAACCCATGAATATCCGACGCAAATCCTGCTCCGTAATCCATAATCGAGCTGTATTGATACTCTAGGCGACGCGATTG
>CAXGXL010000540.1:0-3346 GCA_964013555.1 uncultured bacterium | reverse complement strand
GCGCCGCCACGACTGTGGCGGCAGCGTGGTGTGGTTCGGCAATGTCAGGAGACTCTGCAGATAGCGATGAGGGTGAGAATGACCACTCTAATCCTTCGGAGATAACATGTACCTCTTGTGAAAATTGTCAGTGCAGGGGCTGTATTTTTGCAAGCAACCAGCAATGCTATAATGATGTGACTAGTCGAACGCAATGTGAGGCGTGGCCGGGCAATCTCTGGTGTGGGGACTAAGTGAGGGAGAGGACCGTGGGTACTCAAGGGGTCTAGTCTAGTTCAATTCGATCCAGATCTTGTTCAATCCGGCCTCGCCGCTCAACGCTTTGAGACAAGCGCCTGGCGAGCGTGTCTTGGTCGTTTTTAGTGGCAAGGTCAGGATTGGAGTTTGCATTGATCGGGGGAAAGCTCTCGATAAACGCCTCTAGCTCTTTGGTGGCGTTTTGTCCGCTGGCATTAGCAACCATGTTCCAAGCGCGGTCCATGATTTCTTCGGCGAGCGCTGGCTCAAAAACCTCTAGAGCGACTCGCTCGCTATACGCTTGGATTTTTTTTAGAGCTTGCTCTTCTTTGAGCTTAAGGGCGCGCGAGATGCCGTGTTTTTGCTGTGCGTCACGCCAGTAAAGCGCTTCGGTTAGTCCATTCCGGTTCGCCCAAGCTAATCCCCCCAGGAAGCCTAGCCCGAGAAGGGCACCCCCCCCCACAAAGGAGATTCCCGTGACGCTTAAAGCAATTCCGCTGGCAAGAATTGCGAGAATGGTTTTACGCGAAAAAGCATGCTTTAGGGTTCTGGAATTCATTGGTGGGCTCCCCTTCAGGCAACCTGTTACCTGTCGAGTCGGCACCGGGTTAGCGGTGTGCCTGCGCGACTTTGGTTGCGTGGTTCTAGAATTCCTCGACGTCAAAGTCCATCATGGCGTCTTTGGTGAAGGCTAACTTTCCAACATAACTGTCTATTTCGGGCAGGATTTGTTGAAAAAAGAAGCGAGCGGTTTTGAATTTAGTTTCGTATTGCTTACCTGTCTTTTTCGTGGCGTATTCCAGCTGAAGTCCCCAGATAAACGCTAGCGAAGTCAGTGCAAAGAGATTGAGGTAGTTCGATGCGCTCGCGCCTGCTTCCTCCGCATCTTCCATTCCTCGGGCCGAGAGCTGAAGGGTTGCCGCATTAAGTTTCTTGGATGCGTCCTTAATTGGCCCCATGAATTCAGCCATTGCTGCATTGTCTTTGTTGCGTGCGATAAACTCGGTGATTTTTCCTGCAAAGGTTTGAAAGAGTCGTCCGCCCGCCATGGGCAATTTACGACCCACAAGGTCAAGGGCTTGGATATGGTTAGTGCCTTCGTAGATAAGCGCGATTCTTAAATCTCGAACGTATTGTTCGATGGACCAGTCTGTCGTGTATCCAGCACCGCCGCATATTTGCATCGCATCATTGGTGTTTTGGTGGCCCTTTTCGGTTCCGTAGCTTTTAATAATGGGAGTGAGCAATGCAACTAAATCACTGGCTTGCTCCCGTCTGGACGCGTCTGGGTCGTGGTGGGCGATATCCAGCTGGATTGCTGTATAGTAGGCCAGTCCTCGAAGGGCTTCAGTGGACGCTTTGATGGTAAGGAGCATTCGCCGAACATCGGGGTGAACCACGATGGTATCGGCGGCGGCGTTGGGGTCTCTTTTTTCCTTATCGAGTGAGCGACTCTGACGTCGGTCTTTTGCGAATTCGAGCGCTGTTTGGTAAGCAATTTCGCCGAGAGCCACACCTTCGAGACCCACGCCGACCCGAGCGGTATTCATCATGGTGAACATAACTCTCATTCCTTTGTGGGGCTCGCCCACGAGGTAGCCGGTCGCATTTTCCATGCTCATCACACAGGTCGGTGAGGCGTGGATCCCCATTTTGTGCTCTATGCCGGTGCAGTCAATGCCATTGCGGCTTCCGTCTTCTAATACCTTTGGCACGATGAAAACGCTGATTCCTTTGATACCAGCAGGGGCGTCAGGCAAGCGAGCTAGCACAAGGTGAACGATATTATCCGTAAAGTCATGCTCTCCAAAGGTGATCCAAATCTTGGTTCCCGTGAGCTTATAGTGATCGCCGTCTGGCACGGCTTTGGTGCTCATGAGGCCTAGGTCGGTTCCGCTATGGGGTTCTGTCAGGCACATCGTCGAGGCCCATTCGCCACCGATGAGTTTAGGGAGGAAGTAATCTTGCTGCTCTTTGCTCCCGTGGGCGGTAAGACTCTCAATCAAACCATTTCCGAGGCCGGGGCACATTGAGAAGCTCTTGTTAGTAGCAGTTACCATTTCATTGATGGCCATACTTACAACATGAGGTGCTCCAGAGCCTCCCCATTTTGGGCTGTGGCCGATGCCCACCAATCCATTTTCCACAAATTTCTTATAGGCTTCTTTAAAGCCGGGGGCGGTGGTTATATCTTTTGTTTCAGGATCCCACTGGATGCCATCGATATCCCCGCTGCGGTTAAGGGGGAGTAGTTCATTGGTGCAAAATTTGCCGGTTTCATCTAAAAGTGCCAATGCGGTGTCGATATCAAAACCCTCAAAAGCTTCGAATTGATGGACTTGGTTATAGTCGAAGGCTTCTAGTAGGAATCGCATTTCGTCTATGGGAGCTTTGTATATTTGCATCATTGGACCTTTTTCTATGTTACTTCTTCATGAAATCTTCGTGGAGACCTCTTGAATGCATATCTAATTTACGCGCTGCGCCAAGGTCATGCAAGGCTTGAAACCGGCCTCTGCGTAGATTAATGGAGGTGGCTTTAAAATGAAGACGGGTTTTGGTTGTTGGGGTAGCTAGCCGATGGGATTGCCCCCCGTGAAAAATTTGTCTTTTCTTACTTTGGAGCCATCCTGTAGGGCTGGACGTTCCAAGGGGGAAGTCATTTGCTAGACGGGCCTCTAGCGGTTTTAACGGGAGGGTCTTTCGTGGATGGAATCAATAAGAAGCGGGTTTTGCAGAAGCTTGTGGATACCCTTAAGGAAAATCATCGAGATCTCAGACACTTTGCGAGTGTGGCTGCCGCTGAAGCGGTTCATGAAGAGAGCCGCCCCGAAAACAGCAAAGATACTCGTGGACTCGAAACCAGTTATCTGGCTCGGGGCCAGGCCATGCGAATCGTTGAACTAGAGGAAGCAATCAAGCGGATCGAGTATATGCCGGTTCTAGATTTCTCTGATGGGCGACCCATTGCTAGCTCTGCATTGGTTAAGTTACTTCGGGACGGAACCGAGGAGTTAATGGTTTTATTGTGCCCTTGCGGCGGGGGGGTGTTTCTCGAGGAAAACTCACAAACGATACGAGTCGTAGGGGCTCAGGCACCGTTGGGACG
>CAXGXL010000539.1:0-3355 GCA_964013555.1 uncultured bacterium | reverse complement strand
AACCTCGCTTTGATTTATGCAGATGAAGGTAAGCTTCAGTTAGCGGAGACCTTCTTTAAGAATGCTCTGAAGTTGGATGATAAGGACGGTGATATCCATGTGAATCTTGGCTTGATTCAATTTAGACGGGGCAATCACCAGGCAGCTATAGTCGCTTTTGAGAAGGCTCTCGAGCTTGATTCCAAAAATGCTGTAGCCATGGCCAATATTGGCGCTATTCGACTCCAATTTAGAGATTACGCCAGGGCAGAAGATTCGTATAAGCAAGCCATTGAAGCTGGAATGGTTAATTGCACTACCTTGGAGGCTTTGGGGTTTGCTCTTGAGGGCAATGCCGACAAAGGCAAGGAAGCAGTTGCCCAGTTCGAAAAGGCTTATTCATTATGTCCGAATACGGAATTGCTCTACGTGATGGGAAATATCTGTTTGGGAAGGCTTCGCGATGATGCGTGTGCTTTGGGTTATTACGAGAAATTTGTAAGTGCTAACAAGAAGTTAGACGAAACGCACCCTGTTTATCAGCGTATTGCGGACATTAAGCAGGCACAAGCTGACTTGGCGGCGAGTGAGGAGATGCCTCCGGAGTCCGAGGAACCTGCTGAAACGGCTCAAAATCCTGAAGAGACAGCGCCCGTAGAGGAAAAAAGTACTGACGAAACAGGGAGTTCTGAAGGTTCATCTTCTTCCGAAGAGCCGGTAATTGACCCCAATGACGGTTCGGGTGACGCTCCTGCAGGCGAGGAGGCTCGAAATTAAGAGACGTATTTTCCGTAAAAGCCTTTATTTCTTTTGATCGGTGGCTGCACGGATTCGATAGAAAATAAGGTGGAAATGCTGGGATTTAATAGAAACAGTTGACAGATCAGGGATTAGGGTCGTTAATGTCGACCAAGTCGTGACCCGTACCCAGGTGAAGCAATTAGGTAGGTAAAATGCAAAGATTATTGATAGGTTTGATTGCTATCGTCGGTATTCTCGCCCTTGGGGGAAGTGCCTTAGCTGAGGATAAGGTCGTTTATAAAAAACGAACCGTCATCGATTTATCAGCTGCGGTAATCGAAGGTGAGTTAACCCGGCCGGAAGGTTCGTATATCGTAAACCGTAAACTTTCTAAGTTTTCGAGTTTGATTCAAGATCGAGCGAATTTTATTCCAGAGCTTTTGTCATCACCTAACGATTTGTAGGTCTTTATTTTTAGAGAGACTACCGAACTCTATAGTAAAAAACGCGACGAGATGAACCTTTAAGGTCGTAGAGGAAGCATATGAGCAACGAGCAACTACCGAATGAAGAGGGTCACGATTTTGACCGGAGAGCCGACGATGCCGGTGAGGGAAGTGAGTCCTCCTCAATCAAGATGGATCTTCCGGAAATCGAGCGGGACGAGGCTGGGATTCCCACTTTTATCTTCCACGACAAGTTGTCCGAGGCAGATAAACCAAGTGCCGAGAAAAAGACTCTAGAAGTAGTCATGCTCTGGCGCGAAGCGGTAATGACCGTTGGCCACTACAATGCAAAATCCATTACCATAGGTGATGCATTAAAGAATGATTTTCGAGTTGCTAGTGATGCTATCCCGGTGGAGAGTTTTCACTTAGTCCAATATGAAGACGGCCAATTCTTAGTGAATTGGACCGATCAAATGACCATCGAAGTTCGTGGCGACGATGGAGAAGTCTTGGGGAAAGAAGCTCTTCAAGCACGTCAGCAAGTTCGCCAAACAAGTACCGATGACTATTCTTGTGACCAGTATACGGTTGATTTGCATGACCGGGTTGCGATTCAGGTGGGTGAATTAACCTTCGTTTTACAATACGTGTCGCCGGCTAGGATTGTTAAGACCAGTATTCTTAAGACCATCGATGTTTATTTCACCAAAATTCTGAGCTTTTCATTTTTAGGCCACTTATTTCTCCTTTTGGCCCTTATCTTGACTCCTCTCGAGCCTGAAGGATTGAGCGAGGATTTATTTAAGAATCCAAATCGATTTGCCAAATTGATTCTTAAGGAGCCCGAAAAGGCGCCCAAACCGAAAATTGAATTGGAGCTGTCGGGTTCTAAGGGCGGTGGAAAGCACAAAGACAAAGAGGGAAAATTCGGCAAGCCTGATAAAGTGAAGAAGGATGCTCTAGCCTCTACGAAGGGGGCCCCCAAAGTTGATCCCAACAAGCGTGAGAAAGACCGTAAAATTGCCATGGAGTCGGGGATTTTTGCTGCCCTTAAAGGGGGCAAAGGTGGAGCCGCTTCGAACGTCTTTGGTCCAGGGGGATTGGGAACTGGAATTAACAACGCCTTGGGTGGTCTCAGAGGCAGTTCTATGGGCGACGCCGGTGGTGCTGGTGGTCTAGGATCTCGTGGTTCAGGTGCTGGCGGCGGCGGAAATAGTCTTGGAATTGGTGGTTTGGGTAATGGTACTGGTCGTGGTACTGGCGGCTTGGGGGATATCGATTTAGGTGGCCGAGGCAAGGGCAAGTACAAAGTTAGCGTTGGTCGAACTGTAACGAAAGGTTGTTTGACCCAGCAGGTTGTTCTGCGTGTTTTGAGTCGTGCGAACAGCCAAGCACGGTATTGTTATGAGAAAGAGCTTCAACGAAATCCGAACCTCTCTGGAAAGATTACAACTTCCTTTCAGATTGGCTCAACCGGGGTCATAAAGAGCTCCCGGGTTGCAGCGTCAACAATGGGTAATGCCAATGTTGAAAAATGCCTCTTGCGAGTAATTAGTCGTTTGCGTTTTCCACCCTGTCGTGGCGGTGGTGTAGCAGATGTAACCTATCCATGGATATTCAAGTCTGGTGGTTGATAAAATGCGAATTAAGTTTTTGGTTGCGGCGGTACTATCGTTTTCTTTGATGGTTCCAGCGGTGGTGTGGGCAGATGAAATTGACGACATCATGTCGGAGATTGAGGGAGAAAGTGATTCAGGTCAGGAGACAGAATCTGCTATCGGGGAGCCTCAAGAAGATGAAGTAATTCTTCCTGAGATTGGTGACGAAGACCAATTGGCTGTCTTTGTTCTAGATCGCGGTTTTTATTTCGCGAGCGATTTGGGGATTTTGATTAACTTTGGCGGAACAAGGGGAAATTCTAATCTGCAGCCCTTTATTGCGACCGTGTTAGGGTACGATATCGATGATATCTTTTCGGGTGAATTGTATTTTTCACAGGGATATGTCTCACAAAATCCACTTACGGCTAATGATGATCCAGCCGCTGGGCTAGGTGGAAATCTAACGGCGGATTACAGCTTAACCAATGTCGGCGTCGCGGGCGTTGCTGCGTGGCGTCCTACTGCTAGATTTGCAGTGGAAGCCAATGTGGGTGGTGGGGTTACTAGGCTAAACCCACTTTTGAC
>CAXGXL010000538.1:0-3361 GCA_964013555.1 uncultured bacterium | reverse complement strand
GCAGAGTGATCGCCGTCGAGGGGCTAATCGAATAATCTTTGACTCTGCGGAGCCGTGCATGGGCTTGAAATTCGTGAGTGAAGGCTTAAAAAACATTTAGCAACAGCTACTTATGGGATTTCGGGGTCTTGATAGCCATTGACTCCCTTGCTTGTTGTTCCCACTCAAATTCGTTGACAGATCAGAAGGTTATTGTTATTGGCGCGGCGCTTTCTTATGAAAGTGGATTTGCGCAGCGAGATCTGTTAGTTCTCTGCGCAAGTCAATCGGTAGAATATTCTTTAAGTTTTTATATTTACTTAAGAATTTCGTGATGGGGCGTCGCCAAGCGGTAAGGCACCGGTTTTTGGTACCGGCATTCCCAGGTTCGAATCCTGGCGCCCCAACCACTTCCTTGTTTGCATCGTGTAAGTCGATGAGGTTGTTTGAATGCCAGCTGAGCAGAATATTAAAATCTTTGGTGGTACCGCTAGTCGCAAGCTAGCTGCGACCATCTGCGATATGATGGATGTTCCGCTTGGTGCAGCCAGAATGGTGCGATTCTCAGACGGAGAGCTTTTCGTTGAGATTGAAGAGAACGTTCGTGGTGCAGATGTCTATGTAGTGCAATCAACCTGCAGTCCTGCGAACGAGAACTTGATGGAATTGCTTATTATGATTGATGCTCTTAAGCGAGCCTCAGCCAAGAGCATTTGCACTCTCATTCCTTACTACGGTTATGCTCGGCAGGATCGAAAAGTAGCACCGCGAACTCCCATAACTTCGAAGTTGGTCGCTGATTTGCTCTCGTCCGCTGGCGCCAATAGGGTGCTTTCGGTGGATTTGCATGCTGGTCAGATCCAAGGTTTTTTCGACGTTCCCTTTGACCACCTTTTTGCTAAGCCGGTACTTCTAGCGCACATGGAAGAGGCTAATAAGGGCGAAAATGTGGTCATCGTTTCCCCGGATGCGGGTGGTGTTGAGCGTGCTCGTTCGTATGCTAAGCGTATGGGAGCTGATTTGGCCATTATCGACAAGCGACGTCCGAAAGCTAATGTTGCTCAAGTGATGAATATTATTGGGGATATTGAAGGGGCTAATTGTATTCTTTTGGATGATATGATTGACACAGCCGGAACCATTACTCAAGCAGCTAAAGCTCTTATGGAGAGCGGAGCAAAGTCGGTGGATGCTTATACGACCCATCCTGTTCTATCGGGGCCGGCTGTTGAGCGCCTTGCTGATTCTCCGCTGCGCCGAGTGGTTGTCACCGACACCATTGCGTTGAGTGAACCTGCTCAAAATTGTTCGAAAATTGAAGTTGTTTCCATTGCACCGCTTTTGGCTAAGGCCTTGCGGCGCATTCATCTCGGAGAGTCTGTGAGCACCCTCTTTGTATAGGGTGTTATCTGACTGATGAAAGTTTATAGGAGCTGTTAAGATGTCCGAGATTCAAGATAAAATTGTAGCTGCGGTACGAACCGAAAGTGGTAAGGGTGTAGCACGAAAATTACGGGCCCAGGGTCTTGCGCCAGCGGTCGTTTATGGACCGGGCATGGAGCCTAAGCACCTGAGTGTTGACGCTGCTGAGTTAGTTCGTGTTCGACGCGCGTTTGGCAGCACTCATGTATATGACGTTGCGGTCGAAGGTGGCGAGTCTTATAAGGCGATGATCCGAGAAATCCAAGTGGAGCCAGTTCATCGAACTGTACAACATGTTGATTTTTGGGCTGTTGACTTAACTAAGCCTATCGAAATGAATGTCCGTGTAGAATTTACTGGTAAGCCCAAGGGCGTCGTTGCAGGTGGCAAATTTCAACATCTACGTCGTCAAATCAAGCTTGCTGGTTTGCCAGAAGCTCTTCCTGCTTCGATTACAGTGGACGTTTCTGATTTGGACGCGGGCGAAACATACAAGCTCCATGATTTGACCCTTCCTGAAGGCTGTAAGCCAGGGGTTAATGAAGAAAATTACGGAGTCTTTACGGTTTCAGCGCCAAAAGGCGTGAAAGCTTAGGCTATCAGTTGATTTCTTTCTGCCCGAGGGGTTGGGATGCTCTTGGTTGTTGGTCTCGGGAACCCGGGGACACAATACGATGGAACTCGACACAATGTGGGGTTCGAGGCTCTTGACCTTGTGGCGAGTAGGTTTGGCTTTCCACCGTTTAAGCAGTGGAAAAAGTCGGAAATAAGTCGCGGTAGAATTTCTCAGGTTGATGTTCTGTTGGTTAAACCGCAGACATTCATGAATTTGAGCGGTGATGCCGTTGGACCGATAGCTCGGTATTATCGCTGTGAACCTTCTGACGTAGTTGTGGTTCACGATGAACTCGACTTTGACGTTGGCAAGTGCAAGCTCAAAGTTGGGGGAGGCCATGGTGGACACAATGGATTGCGGTCGATCATGGATCATATCGGTAGGGATTTCGCGCGAATAAGGGTGGGCATTGGTAAGCCAACCCATGGACGCGGAGCCGATTATGTTCTATCGCGCTTTGACGCTTCGAGCCGAGTGCTCGTTGATGAAGTGTTAGAAGATATTGCGGATGCGATTGAAGGCGTTGCCTCCAAGGGCGTTCGGGCAATCATGAACAAATTTAATAGCCGAGAAAAATCGGCTAGCCAAGGAGACCCCAAGTGTCTTTAGCTCAACAGCTCTTCTTTTTTACACCTATTGCTGGTGTTGTTGCTTTGGCTTTCGCTTTTGCGAAATCCAATTGGGTTAACAAGCATGATGTCGGAACTGACAAAATGCGTGAAATTTCGGGCCATATTCGTGAAGGTGCGATGGCATTTTTGAATCGCGAATATCGCATTTTGGCTGTATTTGCGATTGTTGTTGCCGGTCTCCTCGCTTTTGCAAATGCCTCAAGTAAGGATTCGCACTGGTTGGTGGCTGGAGCATTTCTTATCGGCGCTATTTTCTCGGCACTCGCAGGGTATTTCGGGATGCGAATCGCAACTTCGGCGAATGTTCGCACTACCAATGCTGCCCGTGAAGGCCTTCAAAAAGCCCTTAGCGTAGCATTCTCAGGCGGAACCGTCATGGGGATGAGCGTCGTTGGTCTCGGTGTTTGTGGTGTGGCTGGATTGACTATTCTTTTACATGAAACGAACTTATTAGGTGGCGAGGTTGATTGGCAACGAATCGTAGCCGTCGTCAGTGGTTTCTCCATGGGGGCATCTTCTATTGCACTTTTTGCCCGTGTTGGCGGGGGAATTTTTACGAAAGCTGCTGATGTAGGCGCGGACCTTGTTGGAAAAGTAGAAGCTGGTATTCCTGAGGACGACCCTCGCAACCCTGCGGTTATCGCTGATAACGTCGGTGACAATGTTGGCGACGTCGCTGGAATGGGTGCAGATCTTTTCGAGTCTTATGTTG
>CAXGXL010000537.1:0-3369 GCA_964013555.1 uncultured bacterium | reverse complement strand
ATCGAAGCATGCCCCTGGGAAGCGAAGCACCTCCTCAAAAGTAGAATGAATTACAAGATGAGAAAAAATTGGCTCCAAGGTTCGAGAATATTTGGCGGCATCAAAAGTCTCTCTTATGTTGGGGCATCCGCTCTAACGACTACCGCTCTGATTACCATGGCAGCGGCGGGTTCTATCGTTGCAGCAAACCCCATTCTCTTCGGTCCCGCATTAGCTGTTTTTGGTTTATTAGCTCTGGTTCGAATTGGGGAGTCCGTTCATAAGGGGCACCTTTTGCGCAATCAAAAAGAAGCCTTATTGCCTGAGGGTCAGACCTTGCTCTCCGAAAGAATCAAGAAGATAGCGGACTCTAAAAGTGGCAAGCTGGCGAGAGTCGGTGCAGCTTTAAACGTATTCGGTTGGATTACGGACTTCATTGACGACAAAACAAGAAAATCCCCCCGCTTCTTGAAAAGGACCGTCAAGCTCCTCGCAGCACCCTTGTATTTAATCGACCTAATGTTCGAGAAAAAGACATTCACCGAAGAAGACATTTTCAATAGCATGAAAGAACAATTCGAGCGAACGGATATTTCTGTCAAAGAGCGTAAAGCCCTTCTTTTGACAGTATCTCATTTCTACAAGATGCCAATGGTCGAAGTGTTGACAAAGTGGATGTCCCCTCATCAAGTCAGAGAATTAGGCCAATCAGCAACTTCAGTACGAAAGCCACGCTCTCAAGTCGTTCAGGCCTTCCTCCTCCATTGGAAAAAGCAAAGAAGGCTTTTGGAAGAGTCCCCCACATTTACCAAAAAGGATTTCGAGTGGATTCAAGAGTGGAAACAAAAGCTCATCGATTTGACCAAACCCAAATTTGGAGGAACCACTTCGTTCTAGGACCGATAGCTGCAAACTAAGTCATTAACAACACGCCTTGTTTATTACCTATGTCTCGAAGTGCTATTACGTGGTCATAAGAAAAGTCTAAGGATGCAACACACACCGCTAACTCAACCACTTTGGACACTCGATTGAACTCCCTAGGTAGCTTGACTAAAAGCTCAGCAAATACAATCTCCTCCTGCTTCAAACCCATCGGCGGGATCCATGCCCTCTCACCTCTCTACCTACATGATAGCAACAATCGCTAGAACCCGCCGATATAGCTAGTTCAGTTACCAAACTTAAACGAGGTTCCAATGCGTGTTGATGCCATAGCCACAAATTCTACATCTGGTACTCCCAATAATCCTCCACAAAACAGTGATGGATTTGTACAGAAACTCTCTGCAGAAGTACCCGACTTAAACCTGGTTCAAAAAGGAATGCGAGGATTCTTAAAATCGTATTCTGCTGATATTGTCGGTGAAGTTGTCACTAAAAAATTGACCGACAAAGCCCTACCAACCTCGAATCGAATCACTGCCCAATCTCACCCAAGTCATATCGACGCTTTTCCTTCGGTGATCGATGGTGGGCAAACCATTGCCTATAATTTTCCAGCTTACCATCCATTTGGGGTAGCAATTCGCAGCGTCGGCTGCCTTAGAACCGGCAATGGACTGGTGGGCACCGTTGACACAGCCAGCAACTATCTAAACGAAGGAAACAACCGCAAGCTCTGGATAGCCCCAATGGGAAAAATACATTCCGAAAGCATGGTAAGTCTTGCCCAAACACAAGACAAGGTTCCTTCAGGTACAGCTGCCATCGCATTGAAAACAGGGGTACCCATCGTGGTTGAAGCAATGGATCCTGTAGCAGCAAAAAAAAATGACAAGAGGCTGGTTAATATTGCAGCCATTGCCGGCGGCATCGGCACTCTAATTGGAGGTACTATTGCTCTTTTGGTGGGCAAAAAAGGCGAAGGCTTGTCCGGTGTTGCCAAGGGTCTAGGAGCAGCAGTTATCGCTGTTCCGGCTTCAATCATTGGCAGTGTTCTAGTCGGGCTAAAACTGGCGCCAGCCCCAAAAAAAGTAACTCGAGTTATCTCGGATGTCATCTACCCGACGCATATTGAAAATCTCGATCCCAAAAATCCTGCACACAATAAAGCAAAAGCTGAACTTCAGGAACAAATTCACAAAGCCTGTGATCGAGCAACAGCCCAAGCGACGTCCCTCGGAACCCAATCCCTCTAGGCAAAAAGCGCGATATCGCTGCAGCTCGAAAAGCTGCAGCTTATTGACGCACCTAACTCAATTAGCCACATACTTTCTTGAACTTGCCGGTAACTTTGAGGTCAACCACGTCCCAGGTTTTAGCTACACCGTCTTTACCAGTATGCAGAGTTTTGCAAGTCGTATGAATAGAATCAAACGCTGCTTTCAAACCAAAATCCATCATCTGCATGGTAGCGTTCGCCTCTAATGCCCCATCTTTAACCGTATACTCAAAAGGTAAGATCTTTGTCGTGCTATTTAGGGTCAACTGAATATGGAGCTTTCCTTGGGTTTCATCTCCCTCGACTTTCTCGACCGCTGCCTTTATCACAAAGGCAGGCACAAATTTCTCAAAGAAAAACTGCTTAACGGTAACGTTGCGCCCAGGGTTGCCTGATTCAATCGAAGCGCCATCGATATCCAATGATAATCCTTGTACCAAATCAGCTAACGACTCGGCTTGCGTTGGACCCTTTAACTTCATTGAGTTAAAGCTACCTTTAACCGGAGCTTTTTCGGTAAATTTAAATGCTGTCCATTCGAGCCCAATATCTTTTTCGGTAGTGCTATAAAGGCACTTTCCTGCACCTAAATTCACCGCTTTTTCCGATGTAGTGTTTTTCTGAGGAAGCTCCGCACTAGGCTTTGTATCTTTGGATTCGGTACACCCCCCAAAAAGAAGAGCCACTGCTACCCATATCGTAAGACAACCGTTTACTCGTTTTATCATGATGCTCTCCATAATCCTCTCTATTCAAACCTCGTCATCGAGAAATTCAATTTCAATTGAACCACCCCAAAAGTGATCGACGGGCCCCTTATAGCAACCCACCTAAAGACTCAATTCTAAATGGGCTGGAAAAAAAGATGAGTAAGAATTCAACTGCACCCAAAAAATTCCGTCCAACTAATCAACGAGTGACGAGTAACGAGTAACGATGACTCTCTTCAAATCCGTCGAGGTACACCCCACAATGAAAATGTCATGGCTCATCTTTTGCGAACTCGACTCGTAGGGGCAAAATAATCCACACTCCAAACAAAATAATGATCAGAAAAAACAAAGGGAGCTGAAACGAAAAAACAAGAAAAACAGGCGGCAACAAGGGGATTTTATCAATATTTTTCAGCAACTTAGATAAAGACAGGCAAAAAGATCAATACTCTCCATGCACCGAAAGCCACGAGAAATTGTACTTATACCCGAATCGGGTTCGCTTTTCTTGTC
>CAXGXL010000536.1:0-3376 GCA_964013555.1 uncultured bacterium | reverse complement strand
CCGGATGATTATCATCGGGTTCTTAGTGAACTGCGCTATGGAAATCCCTGGTGGAACGAGTATGTCTACCATCCTACCCATCACCAGCAGATCCCCGGGTTTCGAGACCGACTCAAAAAGGACGCCAAGTTTCAAAATGCGATGTCCAATATCTTGATGAACGAGAGTCCATTTGAGTCCACGGACATGACGGGACGTTCTGGAGTGGAAGCCCAACTCGATTTTATCGACCAAATGCGTGATTGGCGACAAAATCACGAGCGCACTGAGGTTGACCGCGAAATGCTCTTGGGGCTGAATAATATCTATACCTTCAATGATGCAGACGCAGTCAGTGCAATTGCGACTGGTGCAAGACGTTGCCTGTCAGATGGGTATTGGGAGTCCGACGAAGAATATTCCGAGCGTTTGATTGAAGATATCGTCTTCAAGGTGGCTATTCATGAATTAGGACACAATTTGAGTTTGCGTCATAATTTTTATGGCAGTGTTGATGCTAAGCATATGCATGAAGGTGAAATCTCTTCTTCAGTGATGGACTACGTGAGCCCAGTCGAGGACGCTGGAACACGACGGGCGTGGGGCGACTATGATGTTGCTGCTTTGACCTGGATTTATGGGACTCAAGAAGCCCGCGCCGAGGTGATGAAAGAGGATTTTCTTTATTGCACCGACGAGCATCGTATGAATTCTCCGCTTTGTCATGCCCATGATTTGGGGATTACGCCCTCCCAAATTGTCTTGAATTCTATCGAGCGCTACGATTGGCTCTATGACCTTCGCAACCGTCGTTCCTACCGGACTTTCTGGGACACATGGGGCTACGTTTCGCGGGTATACCGCTCGATTTTTCCGATTCAGCGAATGTGGTACCTCTCTATTTTTGATTGGGGCGGCGGCGGCGTTCAAGATGTCTTAAAGCGAATCGATCAGGTAGACGGTGACAGAACTGTGCTGTCGGACGTGGAATACGATGAAGTCGCAATGGATTTCTACAACGATATTACCGCTGCAAACTCCATGATCATGGCGTTTTATGATGCGGTTATTAATCAGCCGGCTAGTTTCAGAAATTACCAGACCGAATTTGACCCCTTTTACGGTGACATTTTGAGATTGGGCATCATTGTTGACAAACTCTTTGCGACCTTTGCCTTCATGGACTTGCAAGAAGTATGGAACTATGACCCTAACTTGTACACCTACGTGGCTATGTACGATGCTCCGTTTGGCACTAGCAATTGGGCTTTGTCGCAGCGGGTCTTAGATAATATGTTAGGTTCTAATTACGATACCTTTGCGTGGTTTCGGTATACTGCTCTGGCCATTTTTGCCTACGCGACCAATACTAACCTCATTGATTCGGGTGAGTTAAAAGAGCGAATCGCTATTCACCGATACGACAACTCATTTGAGCTTGAGCTTCGCTTTGGGCCGGAAGCACTGGAGAACGCACAAGCTCGCGGCAATGAATTGCAGGTGTTTTTCCACGATGGGGAAGAGTATGTCTATACCTTCTTAGAGGACCGTGATTGGCACCTAGTGGCAAATCGTTCTCGAAACCCGGTGAGTTTCTCGTTCATGAAGGACTACAATCGGGCTCTGAATACGAGCGCGAGTGAGTCCATGGACAACTATGGATTGAAGATTCTTTTGGCTTATTATGAATATTTCAACAATTTTGTTGGATTCTAAATGATGATGCGATTTCTATTGAGTGGCATATTGGGACTCTTGACTTTTGCTCCGGCAAGCCTCTTGGCGGCTGAAGCAGAGGTTGAGAGTTCAAGAGCGAGTCCAGTCAAGCAGGTCTCCAAGGCTGGGGCGAAGCGCCAGTTTGCGAATGTGACGCAATCAAGTGACAAAGCCTATAGCCTTGTGCTCTCAAGTCAATTGAGAACTGCTGCGGTGCTTGATGAAGATCCGTCGAATGATGTTCGCTGGGAGTGGCTTGCGGGAGGGCGGCTGGAGTTTGTTCCTGATTGGAGTGTGTTTGCTTCCTTTCCTATGGTTCAACTCTTTAGTGTCGAAGAGGGCGAGTCTGCCTTTAGATTGCGTGACTTTCGGTTCGGGGCGACCTTTTTCAAGGTCTTGCCCTTGGAGGTCGGTCCGTTGAGCAATCTCTACGCTAAACAGGATTTGAGAGTATTCGTCCCCACTTCTCGGGAGAGTTTGGCGCAGGATATGCGCTTCGCTCTTGAGTTGAGTTCGAAAGAGACTCTTGAGCTTGAAGGTGGCTTTACGCTGGGCCTTAATGTGCTGGGGCGGTATTACAATTTCGCTTATGCTGAGCGCAATGGTTTGCTGGGGGGAATGAACCCCAAGTTTTTGGGACTGTTCGGTGGTTTTGCCGAGTACACCCTTGAGTTGCCAGCGCAAATACCCGGGCATCTCTCGGTTGGGGGTGGGCTTTCCACTCGTTGGCTAAGAAAATACGATTCCAGCTCTGATTTCGAATCTGCTCTTAGTAGCACGGGATTTTGGCAGCAAAATTATGGGTGGTCAGCTTATGTGGACTACACTCCCTGGGACTATCTCTCGGTTTCGGTAGGCTATGAGCATGGTGAGAACGTTTTGAAGAACGGAATTGCTATGTATGGAAACTTCGACACGTTTATGCGGAGTATCGTTGATCGAAACCGAACCGAATTTGTTGCGAGTATTACCGGAAGATATTAGTTTTTCGGAAAGACGTTATCAGAGTCTTGATTCTCTACTTGACGCAACTTCTTTAGAATCCAGTCGATAATCTCCTTCTATCGAGAGCCAGTCGGTTTCTGCCACTGACGGTGCACACCATTGACCATTGATTGTCATGGGTGAGTGCGCTGCCGGCAGAGGAGATATCCTATCGTGATCAATAGCCATTTTAATATTTTGCCTAACTCCACCGGCCCTCTTGTATTGGGTTCTGGCGTTTCTACCGAACTTCCAGCTAGCCGAGCTGGCGCGGTTTCCCCGCAATCAAGTGTAGACAGTTTTGAGTCTCTTAATTCCGCTAGTGCGATAGGGGCGCCTGCGGCGATTTCGAAGAGGGAGTCTCCTAAGAAGGTAGCGGTTTTCTATCGTTGGGGGCCTAAAAAGGATATTTCGGCCTTGGTGCGCGCTGGCGGACTTACACCTCAGAATTCGAAGCCCTTTGTAGAAAACGACATCAATTTAAAAGGAGACGGCATTTATCTCGCTGAAACTCCGCTTACAGCTCAGATGTACGGTGATACTGTAGCCGAGGTTTGGGTGGACCAGGAATTGATTGACGACGGTCACTTTGAACGATTCGGTGGCATTATAGGTGGTGATTGGTGGCTTGGTCAGATCGACGATATTTTGGAGGAGAAGGGAATCAATTTGAGTCGACTCGATGATCCTCAATACA
>CAXGXL010000535.1:0-3381 GCA_964013555.1 uncultured bacterium | reverse complement strand
GATTCAATTAGAGTGGCGGAGGATGTGATTGCGGAAGTGCGTTCTTATATTAGGTCCAATTTTGGCAAGGAATACCTTCCCGCAAAGCCCAATCGATTTTCATCCAAGAAGAAGGCGCAGGATGCACACGAAGCAATTCGACCCGTTTCGATGACGTATGTCCCCAATGAGATCAAACACCACTTAAGTAATGACCAGTTTCGCCTCTATTCGCTAATTTGGAGACAATTTGTCGCGTCGCAAATGCCGGCTGCACTTTATGAACAAACCAGGGTCACGATTGGGGCCGCCGGCTATCAACTGCGTGCACTTGGCTCGGTTATGAAATTCAATGGCTACCTTGAAGCTCATGGTGTTGATGGCACTTCAGATGCATCGCTTAGTGAGGTAGAAGGCATTCAAGTTCTTCGAGAGGGAACGCTCCCTGCGTTGAGTGTGGGGGAAAGCCTAAAGAGCCATAAGACATTTCCGAAGCAACATTTTACGAAGGCCCCACCTCGTTTTACGGAGAGTAGTTTAGTGAAGGAATTGGAGGAGTTGGGCATTGGAAGACCATCTACTTATGCCTCGTTTCTATCGACGATAGTGAGTAGAGGTTACGCTAACAAAGAAGATGCGACTTTTTTTCCTACGCCATTGGGTGAACTGGTCACTGAGCTTTTGGTTACTTCGTTTCCACGGGTGATGGATATTGGTTTTACGGCGAAAATGGAGCAAGACCTCGATGAAGTAGAAAGTGGCCGGGTGGATTGGGTGCAGTTGTTGACTGGCTTTTATCATGGCGGATTCAAAGCGAGCCTTGAGTTGGCCAAAGTTAATATGAAGAGTGTTCAAAGGCAGTCAGTAAAACCAAAGTTTAGATGCGCGAAATGCAGCATGGGAATGGTTAAAAGAATGGGGCGTCACGGCGTCTTTCTCGCGTGTGAGGCCTATCCCGAATGTAATTTTACGATGGAGGTTCAGACGCCGTCGGCGAAAAGCAATAGTGTGCCCGAGCAAGAATGCCAGCACCCCTGTAGCGTATGCGGTGGGAAGTTGGCCCTCAAGCGCGGTCGCTATGGCTCATTCTACGCTTGCCTAGACTACCCGAAATGCAAAGGAACGCGGCCTATAGGGATAGGTATTGACTGCCCAGAATGTGACGATGGTGAACTGGGGGAACGCAAATCAAAGCGGGGAAGGATTTTTTTTGGCTGCGGAAATTACCCGAAATGTGTTTTCGCGACCTGGGATAAGCCTTTATCCGAGAGTTGTCCGAGCTGTCGTTATACTTTCCTTTCATTGAGCAAACCCAATAGGGGCGAACCTTCAGTTGTCTGCTCGCGGGAAGATTGTAATTACAAGCGCTCTCCAACTCCGGAGGAGTTGACCTTGAAGTAGAAGGCGCCATGAAGCTCTAAGCCTAGTGTGGTCTGGCATTCTAAGTGAATACCGAAAAGTTCTTTGTGCGTGGTCTTCGCCTAAATTGGGATGCTTTTTTTCTTGGTCATTTTTGACCTAGGCAAGTTCGTTAAAATGGGGGAGAAGCTCCTATGGCTTTTCGCTTTGTTTTGCCGCGATTGCTGCCCGCTTGGGGAGCCTTTTTATGCTCGTTCATAGGCTTGACTGGCTTGGCTCAGGCAACAACGGGGCTGTATCAAGACACGCTCTTTGCGGCTCGCGCTAACCCTAGTGGGGTCGTCGTTCACAGTTCGTTTGAGCTGCGCCACCAGCTTTATTCGTCAACTTCTAAGGTACTTGAACAGAATTTTCTCGCGCCCGCGCTTCGAATAGGAATTTCGCCAGCTAATGCCAGCTTGGGCGCGGCTTTTATTGTTCAGCCACTAAGCATTCTTTCGCTTTGGGCCGAGTTAAGGGGAAATCAATATTTTGGCACTTTTCGCCGATTGCAGTCTTTCGGGGAAATTACCGCTAATTTTAGTGACGAAGTGCAAAGCCGACGGGCTGAGGCGAATCGACACTACTCTACTTTGGGTTTACAGGCTTTTGTGGGGGGAGTTTTGCAACTGAAACTAGGACGATTCGCATGGCGGAGTTCTTTTCGCGGTCTTTGGCAGGATTTCGAACTCGCAGATGGGCAGCCCTATTTCTACGAAAGTGAACTGGATGTGCTTGTGAGAAATCGTGGTTGGACGATTGCCGGTGATTCGGACTTTTTTTATTTCGCAGGGGAACGTCTCATTGTGGGATTGCGCCATGCTCTTGTGACCCCCCTCTATACAAAGGCTTCATGTGAAGAGAGAGCTTGTCCGAAGGGGAATCAGCGCCTAGGTCCGCTGGTGGGCTGGCGATTGATTTCCAGGGAGAAAGGCTCGGGGCCCGTTGAAGATGTTTTGCTCATTGGGATGGTTAGTTGGTATTTGGAGCACACCTATCGGGCGGGCCAAGTGACTGCTCAAGGAGTACCGTATGTTGCCTTGGCTTTGAAGTTTAGTGGCTGGGCTTGGTCAGGACCTTGAGCGTTGACAGCCTCTCGAGGAATGGCTCGAGTGATGTGTTGGGGGCAATAGGCACCAAGTGACGGTGAATATTTGAGCTCCTACTAAAATAGAGAACAATTTAATCGTGAAGAAAGCACGGCTCCCCCGAACGGTTGCCGTTATTTCAGTTACTTAGCTGACTGGGTTGCGACTGGTTTGTCATGTGACTGAACGCTTCCTCTAGCTCTTTTGTAGAGAACCTACTAAGAAGTTTTTTCTAGAAGTGGGAGATAATGAGTATGTTGAAGATTATTGGTCAAATGGTTATTCTTGTTTCTTTTTTGTTATTCCAACTCGGGTGTGATTCAGATGGAGATTCGACTTCAGGGACGCAGGCGGTAGAGCCCTCAGATAGTCGAGCAGAATATTGTTCTCGAATGCAGCTAAGTTTCGAGGAGTTTAGCGGCGAGTCGGGGGGGTATCTTTTTGGTGATTTAGCCGAAGATTTTTCGGTTAATGAAGTAGGAGATAATAATTGGAATTTCAGTGAGAATTGGACTGGGTGTGATTCGTATATTTTCTTTAGCTATTTCGATTTCTTAAGCGAGAGTGGAAAATCCTATATGGAGGGTCTTTGGTCCTTTAGCTTTAGCGACATTATTTTAGCCAGTGCCAAGAATGCTCATTATTTTTTTATCTCAGGGGAAGTCTCAGAAGAAGCCCGTAAAAGCAGGATGGAAGCTCTTCAAAGCAAACTTGAGCAAGAATTAGGTAGTTTGTTTGCGGAAAAGCCAGACGAAAGGGCTTATTGGAAAGAGCGTTTTCATTTTGTTGTCGACAATTTGACCAATGTGAGTGGCAGTGTGGGAGCATTTGTAAATGACTATCTTGCCTACAAAGAGAACGCGGCACCGGTAGATTTGGGAGATCGAGGAGATGCCCGAGCCCCTTACCCATTTAG
>CAXGXL010000534.1:0-3386 GCA_964013555.1 uncultured bacterium | reverse complement strand
TGAACGCTATTGGTTTGTGGCTAAGTTCGGTTAAATGAAGGGTGGGGCTGAGTTGTATGTCTATCCTCCTCTTTCTCAATCGCAAAAAGTACTGGTTAGATCCGGACTACTTGGTGTATTCTTCACGGACGTTGTAGAGTTCGAAGATGCTAGATCTTAATTCGAAGGGATGTTTCATGGGAATAGATGTATTTACTCCTCGACCTGGTTTTTCTCGTACTATGGCCGGTATGGTATTGGCAGTCGGTTGCGCGGCCATTTGCTTGCCAGTGAGTGTTTCCGCTACCACATTGGTGGAAGAGATTGTTAAAAATAGCACTCTAATGAGAGCTAACCTCAATAATTGTCCAGCGGTACCCGTGGAAATAGGCCACGCTCTTTATGGATCGACTCAAGATGATGTCGACGCATTTATTAAGAAGCGCGAGGCAGCGAAAAGAGGTACGACACTGACGTCGAGTACTGCGAACCTCGAAACAGAATTGGCAAAAGCTATCGCATTTTCCGGGTCGAATTCCGAAACAGGTTTATGGCACTTTCTTCTAAGTCCTACCCATCATTTCGTTGTAGTACCGTGGTACAATCATAGTACGCCCAACCAAGGGCGCGTTTATTCCGTTTTTATGGCCTACGAGAATAAATATACACTTGCGGAGTACGTAAAAAAATCAGGTGGTACCGCTCCCACTACTAAGGGCTACCGGACAATGTGGACCGCCGAAGAACTTACGGCTATGCTCAAATCCCTCTTGAAGTCTGATACGGCTTGGCAAGATTATTTTGGAAAGGTCGGTGCGAATAAAGCTAAATCCATCACCTATTGGAGATACAAGATAATCAGCATGGATAAAGCCGTAAATAATGTGAAAAAGTACAAGGGGCTTCGTTGAGTAAAGTCGAGCAACCACTTCGACAAAATCGGGTGGTTGCTAGACTGGGCATTTACGAAACAAGATTGTCTTTAAGCTACCTAGTCGCGGTCTTTTTGAACCCGACGGTACGGGTGAACCCAGCTCAAAAATGGTGCGACCGTTCGGGTTTGTATCCATACTTTTCCCTGGCCGCGAAAATTACAAACTAAGCCTTCTCCTCCAAAAAAGAGTGACTTTAATTTGCTGGTTCCGCGAAGACCTGGAACCGTTGTGACGCTGTAATCCAGGGTTTCCTCAAAAGCCACAACGTAACCGGTGTCGACGATGAAGTCGTTCGAAAAGTCAACGGTGTGTTCTAAAATGGCGCCGTAGCTATTAAAGAAAAGATCACCTGCTCCGGTTGCCTTAAGGAGCACCATTCCTTCGCCACTAAAGAAACCTCGCATGCCATCCCATTTGGCGTTGATTTCAACGCCGTCACTGTTAGCGACGTAAGCGCCTCGTTGGAGCATAATGCTGTTGTTTTCGAGTCGATAGTGGACAATATCGCCCATGGGGCCTGGCGCCAAATTAACTTCTCCAGGGGCACTACGAGCGCTAAAGGTATTAATTACGAGGTTTTCTCCGCCGAGGGCACGGCCAATCGATTTTAATAACCCACCTTTAAGCCCTGCTTTGAGTTCAACGCTTCTGTCCATAGAAGCCATAACCGATGGTTCGGCATAAAAAGACTGACCTTTTTGAAGGCGAATTTGAAGCATAGACATATCGGGCTGGTGAGACAACGTGAAGTCAAGAGGTGACATGGGGCGCTCCTAGGCTGATCGCGGTTTGAGTTTAGGGCCGAGTGATTTTCCAAAATCCGATAGGTTGTGGGTTTGGCAATATACTTTGCCCATTCCTTTGAATCGGCAGACAATACCTTCGCCGCTCATCAGGCTACTGAGCCAGGTTGAACTGGCTTTGCCGACACTAAATTGAAGGGTATCATCAAAGGCAACGATGTGTCCGGTGTCCACGACGTACTCTCCATCAACGTCGATTTCGTAGATACCGCCAAAGCTATTGATAATTGCCGTTCCCGTGCCGCTGCACTTTACCCAGAATACCTTTTCTCCACTGAAGGCCGCACTTCCCCAGCCCTGCCAGCTTGTATCCAATTCGATCCCCCCGGTTGATGCTAACCAACTGGAGCCTTGAATAATAAGAGATTCGCCTTGGAGCTCTCGAACGATGATATCACCAATAATCTTAGGACCCAATATGAGGCGTTGTGCATCGGCATTGGACGTAAAGTGGTTTAGGAAGAAATTCTCTCCGCTAAACATGCGTTTGATGCCCTTGAGTATGCCGCCTTGGCCCCCTTGAGACCGAGTAGAAGTCTCCACATTGATCTTGGTGGACATTCCGATCATGGCGCCGACCTCGGCAGTTAGGGTTTCGCCTCTGTCGAGGTAGATTTCAGCTACGCTGGATGCGGGTTGACAAAGTAATTCGACTTTCATGAATATTCCTTAGATATGCTGATTGGTCCACGCTGCCAGGCCGTCCATGCTTCGGGTTTGCATGAGGCATTTACCTCGACCACGTACTCTTGTGACGAATCCTTCTCCTCCGAAAAAGCTCGAAAAGATCCCTCCGGAAAGTCCCACAGAAAGGGAGAGAGTAGGTTCGTAGGCGATGAGGTGCCCTGTGTCCACGCTGTATTCCGATTGGATTTCCTTCTCGAAAATAGCTCCGTATCCTCCTAACCAAATTCTACCGTGCCCACTTAATTTCAATCTAAAGAGGCCTTCCCCACCAAACCAACTTGCAAAACCTGCCCAAGCGAGTTGAAGGCGGACTGTAGGATCGCAGGCAATGAAGGCTCCGGGTTGTAAACATAGGGTAGTACCTTGGAGTTCAATTTCGGAAATCTCTCCTGGCGTCGTTTGGGTTAGGACGACCTCAGCATCTGAGTTAGAATGAAACGAATTAATAAATAATGACTCACCTCCGAAAACCTTGCGTAAGATGGCATTGAAAAAACCGCCATTGAAGCGTGTTTTGATATCTACATTTGCGGACATACTAGCCATCGCACCAGATTCTACGATGATAGAATCACCGGCTTTCATGCTAATAAATAGGGTTGCGAACGCTGGACCAAATCGAATGGTTGATTTCATGGCGCTTTCTTTTCGTTTTTGGAATCGTTGGTTGATTGTGTCGTTTGTAGTTCATTACGGAGTGCAGTTTGTACGGATTTCCAGGGTATTTCAAGCGGGATGAATTGGATTTTATCGAGGGACTTAATTTGGTTTGAGATCGCTTCGATGCGGCTCTCGTGCTCAGGGTGGGTGCTCATCCAGTTGAGGGACTTACTCAAATGGTTGTTCTTCTCAGCCCCCTCTTTTTGGAGCAATTCGAAGAATCTGGAGAGTCCGGATGGATCGATGGAGGCATTATGGAGTCGCTCTACTCCTATTTTATCGGCCTCGGCTTCTTGAGAGCGGCTGTAACTGTTAATCGAGG
>CAXGXL010000533.1:0-3392 GCA_964013555.1 uncultured bacterium | reverse complement strand
GCACTTACCACAACCGAGTGAGCAAGTTCTCTGGCACCATACCTTAGCCCAAGATAATGGGTGTCCTGAAAGCAATTTCATTTGCATCAACAATTTGTCTGGCATGTATAATTTAGCATTGAATCGCGGGGGAATAGCGATGCTTCCCAAGTACATGGTGGATGCGACGAGCCCCCTGCGCCCAGTTCTCGAGGATATGACCATACCAGCCGTGGATGTCTATCTTGTCTACCCCACCAACCTCAAAAAATCGAAACGGGTTATGGCTCTTCTTGAATTCTTATTCGCCGAGGCCAAAGCCTCTCAATCAAAATAGCCACTCAATTCTAGACTCTTTAGGACAACCAAAAAAACCGTGAATAAAAAGTTATCTAACCGCCGAGGCAACGAACGGTAGGGTCTACCGCGGATAGGAGGGCATCGCAGCAAGCCCACCGCGAAGAGCCGCATATGCTTTTAGTGGCTGGGAGAGCTCCAAACTTTCAAGACCCTTTTGGGCTCTTGAATCCCCCGCTAGGAGTTCTTTGGCCTTGGCAACCACTTCATCAAAGGCTCTTGCCCGGCGGTAGCCCGAACTTTTCATGGGAAACCCATGTCGGGTCCAGCTGCTAAACTCTTTGGGAAGCTTGCCAGATCCTACTGAGCGAGTAATTCGGTCGAATACTTCCTGCCCACCCATTTTTTCCAGGGCGCTATAGGTGTACATATCCGGCGTGGGTAAAGAGGAAAGTTCTCGTGAATCGGCCTTTAGATTGTGAGGCAGCGTCATGAAGCTCTTAAGTAATTTCGATGGGTCCTGTGTTTTAAAATAGGACTCATCCACTGTGGCAACCCATTCTAAAGCTTTTAGAGCACCATCAGAAAGAGGTACGCCATCTGCATCCATTTTTTGGAGAATACTGATGTGGTCCATCTGCGTTTTAAATTCAGTCTTGGCATAGGCTTGACCGTATTGGGCCGGAGAGAGAGTCTTGCTACTCAAAGCACCTGAAATAGCGTCGAATTCAGCTTTGTGTCGCGCATTGCAAAGCTCGAAGATCAAGTTATCCATCACGGTAGCAAGCGGCAACTCGCTATTGAGTACCACGCAATTTGTCTTGGGGTTGAAATAGGCCCCCGTCTCGAGGCTCGAATCAACAGACGGCGTGGCCAACTCAAAAGTTGTAGAGCGAAGCTCAGCCAATAAAGGGGCCACATAACGCGCATACACCAGGTTATTTTCAACGTCTGACCGACTCACCCCAGTGGGGGTTTGTTCTTTAACACCCTCCACCTTAGCGACGGCCATTACCGATGGCGGCGGAGGCGGCGGAGGCGGCGGAGACTTAGTCGTTGACTTAGGCGTTCGTTTCTTTGGCTGCACTTTGGGCGGTTGCATCGTTGCAAGAGCACTAGAGTCTCCCCCACTTGCCCCCGTCCCCAAAAGCTTTTCAAACCCTTTAGGATTGATGTTCAACGCTCCGTCGGCAAAACATCGGGCGTCAATCACATCATGTTTGCGGTAGGGTACCCCAAAGAGAGCCTTACTGAGTTTTTCTGTGAGCTTCTTCGTGTTTACACCAGACTCCTCTTCAGAAATCTGCTGAGCAATATTCGCAGGCGTCGCCTCTCCAGTGAAAGAGTAGCTCTTAGTACCTATAGATATTTGCATGCTTTCTCCACGGTCCCGACTCAAACGTCAAATCCTCATCCTTACTCAAGAGGACGATGGGTTACGACATACACAATGAGAGATCTTCTGGCTACGGAATATTTGTCTGCAATGCACTCGATTTTTGGCATGGCCCCAAACCACAAAAGCCTTAGTGCTTCACTAGGGCCATACTGCCTGCGGCCTATGTTGCCCGACCAATATTATTTCCTCTGCAGGCCCTTTACTTGAAGTAGCCAATTCTTCTTCGCTTCTCCCCTCCGCGTAAATTATCCTTTGATTATAAGCTCTTACCGGGCCGCATTGTACCCACTTGGGCAACATGATAATTTTTTGAAATGACAAAAACACGTATTTACTCTCTGCCCGTCCTTGCTTTAGTCCTAACTCTGGGAGCCAATGACTCAGTCGAAGCTGCTTGCCCAGCTCAGGTAGCAACATGTTGTGCTAATCGGGCTACCTGCTCACCGGCAATTTTTGCTTTTTTACCTTCTCCATCGGATTATCTATTTAGGCAATCGTGGACGGCTATGGGGGCAGCCGCAAGAACCCAATGTCGCGCGGCATGGCAGGCATTGCGAGGCGCTTCTCCTTGTCGGGCGCTACTGAGTGCCCCTCGAAGCAACATCGGAAATTCAGCCCTCACCAAAGAAGGAAAGGCAGATTGGAAATCGGCTAAAAAGGGCTATGTTTTTAACGGGGTACTCGATTGCGTGAACAAGAAAATCCACATTGTTCCCCAACCCGCTCGGCCCAAGAAAAAACCAGATCAAATCAACTGGTCTGATGCAGACCTCGCTAAAGTGAAGAGTTTGCCAGTTAACGAACTCAAAGCCTGCTATGGAGCAAGCAATTGCAACCACGGGCATGTTGTGAGTGCCTACATTCAAAAATATGGAACCGCGGCCCAAAAAGCCGCTGAAAAAGCAGTACAAGGCGCGCATACGGCGGACCAATTCTGTACTTTCGAAAACGTTCGAGCCAATTTTCTTGGATTTACGGTTTGGACCGACAAGACCAACGGAACAGCCCAATTTTTTTGGAATAGCAAGCAACTTAACGGCCCCAACCTCGATGAGCCGCAATTGCCCAATGTCAACGATGGCACCATTTCTGATAAGGGAGCTTATACAGGCACAGACCAAAAGCAGCATTCTATCGGAATCCTTGACGCCGATTCAGATGTTGTCATGGCAATAAGAAGCAATTTCTCTAATAAGCGTTGATCGTTCGTTCTATTTTGCTGTCTGAATCAAGAGTTCGAAGGGCAAGAAAGGCGCTTAGTGCTCCCGTCGGATAAATCCATCCCTCCTTCCTATGTAAGCACCCCAATAACCAGAAGTACCTAGCAAACTTGAATCTTAGAGGTTCTTGCTCACGTGCAGCTTGCTCCAACGCAAACGCGCCAATGAGCAAGCGCGTAAAACCTGCGTTAGAGTCTTTAGGGAATTTTAGTCCACATCCGAGGCATTTGTTGGCAACTAGCATCAAAAAAGCAAGGCTGCTCCCTTTTCAGAGCCGTTTTCGTAGCCTAAAACAAAGCGACCTTGCGATAAAACGCATACTAACAACCCTTTCGTTCAACAAAGGTTATAAGACGTGCCTAGCATTTGTACCGTAGCACTCTACCTCGCTGCCGGCATTCTCTCAGCCGGCTCCAATCGCAATTTAGAGATCCCAACTCTTGACGAAACTCCGGTCGTAGATGGTGTCTTAGATGAGACTGCCTATTCAAAAAGCG
>CAXGXL010000532.1:0-3392 GCA_964013555.1 uncultured bacterium | reverse complement strand
GACGATCTTGAAGGCTTATGGGCTTCGGGGGAACTTTGGATTTAAAGTCCCAGCGCTAGAGCAAATAACCTATTGTTGTGGTTAGAACTTCTCCGAGTTCGAGAGGCATCGCAGTGAAATTCCACCAGAGCGCTTCTTTATTCCTCACTTTACCCATTGTTACCCTCCATAGGCAAAACTATAATAGTGGTCTCAATAACAAAAACAACCCACCAAGACCTGCGCCGTGACGTAATACCCCCGCGAAGGACAACCAGATGCAACGCAAAAAACGAATCGCTATTATTGGTGCGGGACTCTCCGGTCTTGTGTTGAATGCGAAGCTCAAAGACATTGCCGACATTTCTATCTACGAAAAATCCAGAGGACTTGGAGGTCGCCTGGCACAGCGACGTACAGAAAACTCCGCCTTTAACCACGGTGCCCCTTTCATAACGGCGCGCAGTAAGGCTTTCAAATCTCTTCTTAGAAGTCTTATGCTCGAAAAGCATGCCGCTGTGTGGAACCCGCGCGTGGTAACGCTAGAAACAGGAAAAGCCAACTTCAAGAGACTTTGGTTTGAAGATCACTTTGTTGGCCTACCGGGAATGAACCAAATAGTAAAGGCGCTCCTGGGGGAAGCAAATATTCAATGCAACACCAAGATTAACACACTCCAGCAAAATGAATTGGGCCGTTGGACCTTGAACACCGAAGATGGCGCTCTCCCACCCACCTTTGATTGGGTCATAAGCACCGCGCCCGCACCCCAATCGGCCACTTTACTTCCACGAAGTTTTGCGGATTTTGCGGAGTTGGAGCAAGTTGAAATGACTAGTACGTACGCTCTCATGGTGAGACTCTTGGGAAAACCCCATTTTTCCTGGGAAGCAGCTGTTGTTCGAAACTCGCCACTTCGGTGGATTTCTCTTAATCCCCAATTACCTCCGAAGCGCACCTCTAACCCTTTTGTTGCCTACTCCACCGATTCGTGGGCGAAACAACACCTCGATTTAGATACTCCCAGAGTCAAGAGCCTACTCTTGTCGGAGTTTGTCGATATTACGCAGGTGCCACCAGAGAAGATTGACTTTGCTTCGGCTCATCGGTGGCGATACGCACAAGTTAGCAAGCCGGCGTCGAAACCCTTTCTTTGGGATTCACAACTCCGTCTTGCTGCTTGTGGCGACTGGTGTGGAGACGGTCGCGCCGAAGCGGCATTCTTTAGTGCTAGAGAACTGGCTCGTAAATTACGGAAAGAAATTGTCGGTACATGATTTTCGTAGCCCCGCTATCGACTCTGCTGGAACCTGCTCTACTTCTGTCTACCTCCAGATAGCTGACCAGAAAGCATCGTAGTCTGCCAAACTATTGAGGTATAAATCCGCTTGGCACTCCTCTAGGTCTTTTTCATTGACGATCGGGTTCGAAGAAACCAGCGCGACGCGAGTGCTGTGGGCCTTTCCAGCCAGATAATCTCTCGGTGTGTCTCCCACAATCCACGTCTCCTTTGGCGTGAATTGATAGCCACAATACAGGCTGGCCTTTTCCCAAGCGATTGGTACCAAATCCTTGCGTTCGCTGGCTTCGTCGCCAAATGCGCCAAAAGGAAAGTACTTCCAGAGATCATGATTTTGAAGTTTAATGCGAGCGGCCGACTGTGTATTGCCAGTTAAAAGTCCTTGAAAACACTCCCCACACTCTTTGGGCGGATGCAAAATCCCTGGCACCCCTAGCAACATGCGTGAAGCAGCCAAAGCGGCACTATCGTTCTCCAGGGCCGTTGTATAGGCACTTAACACCCCATTAATTTCCGCCTGCGTTGGACCATATTCAAAACGATGAAATATATTTCGAACGATTTGCTGGTCTGTTAATCCTGCGACCGCCAAACTCTCCGTCGAGAAATCCCAGCCATAGTTTTCTAGGAAATAATGCCGAAGGGCTCGAGAGCCCCCATGCCCACCCAAGATAAGGGTGCCGTCGATGTCCCAGAGCACTAATCTCTTAGGTCGTTTCATAAATCGCTTCCTTTGGCCTCTCTACAATTTAGGCGCAGGAAAGAAGATAACAAGAGTCTGGCTCCAAAAAAAGGCCAGAAGGGCCAAGCACGGACTTTTCTCTTTGTACCACTTCCCTTTTCGGCGTAGTTAAGATTCAGTTCCTCAGAGCGAGGGGAACGCCATTTACAACTGAAGCGGGTCTTATCAGAATAAACAGCCCTAGACTTCGCTATTTTGAATAGAAAACGGAGAAACCAAACGTGGCGACCCATAACTCCTCCATATTGATGTCATCCACATCGAACGGGGTAACCCTTTTGAAAATGAACGCTCCAACCAAGCTCAACGGATGGACCTTCGAAATGATGGAAGAACTCAAAAGAGCCCTTCAAAAAGCCGCAAACAATGCGACCACGAAAGCTCTTATTCTTACCGGAACCGACCCTTATTATTCGGCGGGGGTTAACCTTGCGGGAACCTTGCGCTTCGGGCACCCACAAACCCTGCACGAAACGATTGTCACCCTCAATCAAGCCCTTTTTCAGGCATTTATTGACTTTCCCAAACCAATTCTTGCCGCCATCAATGGTCCTGCAATTGGCGCAGCCACAACCTCGACCATGTTATGCGACGCAATCATTGTATCCGAGCGCTCGTCCATTTCGACCCCCTTTGCCAAGCTTGGCGTAGCCAGAGAAGGTTGCTCTACTTATCTATTTCCTAAGGTTCTCGGGGAGTCCACGGCAGAACGAATACTTGGCAAAGAAGGATGGTCACCTAGCGGAAAAGAAATCCTAGACATCGGTTTCGCTCAGTGGTGCGTGAGTCACGACCAGCTTCTCGAAGAGGCCCAACGTATTGCCGAAGACTGGGTAACGACCCAAAAGCCCCGCAGCTTCAAAGCAAACGCAGAGGCTGAACTTCTGCGCGAAATCAACCGGCAAGAATCCATTCGCGTCGCAACTTCTTTTTTTGGTTCCCAATTCTTAGACAGTCAGTTTGAATTCTTATGGACTCGAAAAAAACGCATGCCAGCCATGTTCTTTCGGCTCTTGAGAATAACCAGGCCCATTTGGTTTAAGCTCTTAAAGTCTTCGTCATTGGGCCAAGAAAACCGGCCGTAATTGAAGATAACAAACTTTTACCGAAAGACCGCACACCCTCTTTGGGCAAAACTGACCAAGGATCATTTTACTTTCGATCCCAATACCACCAAGGCCTTCATTACTTGATCGTTTTCCGGCTTACGAGACTCGATGGCAAGCGAATTAACATATTGATAAAGATTTCCTTTTGGGTTCTTCGCATCCGTCATCACCGCCACAATACTCGAAACATTTGGTTTGTCTTTGTTAAAGCCCTTGGTAGCTGCATCCAACATTTTATTGGCTTTACCCGCCGGCCACGGGC
>CAXGXL010000531.1:0-3393 GCA_964013555.1 uncultured bacterium | reverse complement strand
TCTCCGGCAAACTTATTCACGATGCACTTGCCACCAAAGATGGCTCGTGGAAAGAAATCGGCGGTCCCGAGCCTTGGGGCCGAATTAAGCTAGCCCATACCAGTCCCGTACTATCGAACTCTGGGTTACAGACCCTCATTCTATTGGCCTCAGATTATCTCCCCAACAAACGTGAAGTAACCCTTGAAGATACTCGCAACCCTGAGCTGGTCCACTTTCTTGGAACGATTGACGATACAATTGGTAAATTTGGTAAATCGAGTAGTAAATTAATGACGTCGCTTATCAACTACGGTCCCTCCCAACTTGATGGCATCTTTACCTACGAGAGCCTTGTACTCGATAGGCTGGCCTTGGCCCAGCAGCGTTGGCAAAAATTGATCATGTTCTATCCATCGAAAACCGTTTGGTCTAGCCATCCAGTAGCTATTCTCAAAGCCGATTGGGTTACCGAAGAACAATATTCAGCGGCGCGAAAATTGATTGCATTTCTCCGAGGTAAGACCGCTCAAACACAAGCGACCCAATTTGGCTTTAGGCCATCCGATCCTGAGATTCCAATCATCGGAGAGGACATTAAAACGTCATTCTCCGACGCGCTCCAATTTGGACTCCGACAAAACCTACCTGAGGCTTTCCCTACACCTAAGCCAAAGGTTGTGCGCGCATTGATGGACCTCTGGAAAAAACAGGTGCTTGACAAGTCGAACCGCCCCAAAAGAACCACGCCCCTCGTAATCCCTGAACCATCTGTCGAAGAGGCTCAAGTAGACCCCAAAGACGCTCAAGTAGAACCCCAAGAAGCTAACAAAACGCCAGAAGAAACTAAGAAAAAGCCAGAAGAAGCTAAGAAAGAACCAGAAGAAGTTAAGAAAGAGCCAGAAGAAGCTCAAGAAGAACCAAAAGAGACTCAAAGTAATGGCGAATAGAATCGACCTAAAACTCCTACTGAGCTCCAAGGGTCGACGATGCGAATTACTATAGGCTTACTCTGCCTGACTCTCGTCTCTTGTAGTTACCAGTGGAAAAGGCCCGTGGGTTTTCGCCCGATACTACCCTTGGTAAGTAATTCGGCTCATCTGGTCGGGCAAGGCCTGCAAATAACACGTGCTGGTAAAACCCCCCACCGCTGTCTGGAAAAGCTCGAAACAACTTCCACCTACGGCGACTTTTCGGCCACATCTGAGCTCATTAGCGATAGTTTTTCCTCTCCAAACCGAGCTCTGGTTCATTTTGTTGAGCAAAACCGCGCAATTCTCCAAAATCAGCAGCAAGCACCGAATCGTCCCTTTGCCCCTATCACATTTCTGATTTCGCTTGGCGTTCACAACAAGAAGACATCACTCGTTGAAACAAAAGTCAAAATGGCACCATGGACGTGGGCAGTCATCGACCGAGAAGGCCTAGAGGGCTTTTTTGACTTTTGTGGAACACAAGTAATCCGCTCTGCAACTTATGAATCGAACGCTTACATTTTCTTGGCATATTTTCCACAGTCCGTAAAGGAACGTGCTCGTCTCAAAATGCTAACGCATGACCATCTAACCGGGAAGGCGGACAATTTACTGCGCCTTAGTCTTTTCGATGAACTTCCCAATCGCAGTACGACCTATGCCGCGCTCTATACAGATACAAGCTTACCCATTGCGCCGCCGGAATTTGCCGCACTAAGTTCGAGCCGAAAGAAAATGAGCTCTCTAATCAACAAATTGGGACAAATGCTCAGTCAAGCCGGAGGAGGAAGATTGACGAGCTACGATACGGTTCATTGGCGCCAATTGAACGAAGGCCGTTTTTTGTTTTCGTCAAAAGCTAAACGACGAGGAGATCCATTCCAGGCCGAATCTAGTGCCGACTCCATCGCTAGGCTCCGAGACATCGTACTCTCATTCGAACAACTTCAAGCCCAAATCAATTATTGGACTCAATCCAATAACCAAACGTATCGAGATATGGCCGACCGCTGTCAACAAACCATAGATAAGCAAACCTTTAGGCCGAGCGCCGATCAACTCGACAAATGCGAAAAACAAGCACAATATAAGCCCGAGCAAAGTTTCTTTAACCTGGAAGAATGCAACCTTTTTCTCTTTGGAGAAGCTCAGATATTCAGCGCTTCAGCATGCAGAGACTTGTCGGCACTCGAACCCCAATTGGATAGTTCTTTCTTGCAATGGGAAGTCTATCAACCCATTGAACTGGTTACCGAATCGGGTCTTTCTCGATGGACCGACCAAGAACAAGTCCTAACGTATTTGAGCAATGATTCAACCACACTCGACAATCATCCCCCGCATGTCCCCCTGGGCACGGGGATGGACGTAATGGGAAACACCTACGAAGCCCAGTGCATTTTACCCCCTAAAAAAGACGAAGAGCAAAGCAGCGAGAAAGCAACACCAGATGAAGATGTCCCTCCATCAGCGAACAATTCTGTTTCGAAGTTGATCGACAAAATTTCCGGCAAGAATTCAGACGACTTCGACTTCCCAGAATGGGACGAGTCTGACTGGGATCCCCTTATCGAACGAGCACGAGATAGAGCCATCAACCCTAAAGCGAAGGACTCATCGACGCCCCCATCAAAAGAGCCGAAGCTACCCAAATTGGATCCAGAGCTTGCCCCCTCTGCGGACGCCGGCGGTCCAAATGAAGACAATTACGAAAATGACCGACCGCCTATCAATGTAGATATGCTTCGAGAGCCAGGTGAAGCCGGTACGCCTCTTTCTGATCCGCTGCCTGACGAAAAAATAGACTATTGGAAAGATAAGACCAGAAGTTTAACCCAAGCAATTAGCCTCTTTGGTTACCGCTCGTGGCCATGGTGGAAGGAGCTTTTGTTCTTCTGGAAAGATCCCCCTAAGCCCAGGGCTATCTATCGGTCGGTCTTGCAGATTCACGGTTCCACTGCTCTGAAGTCTCCTGTTTTTCAACTCACAAAAGAAGCACAAAAACTTGCTTCTACCGACCTCAAACAATTCTTGAAAAAATGCGGCACTCACTACGTTAGTCAGATCCATCATCGTCGTGGAATGGTCTATTATTTTACCCAAGGCTCGCCCGGTGATGTGGAAATTAAGGTGATTCCCTTTGGGGTTCCGCAAACTGTATACGAAGATGATGCGCTAAAGCCGAATCGAGTTGAAGAATTTTTCTCTAACAAGGACGCAGTTGTTGCAAAATTAAAGAGCAGTGATTCAGCGATTCCGGAGCTCCTTCGCCTTGAACCTTGGCTGCGCTACCTACTATTGAGAAGAATCATTGAACCCGAAGCTCTTCGAGATCTCCAGTGAAGCCCACAACTTTCGTTCGCCCCAAAGTCAAAAGGATAGGCAAAAAGTATCCAAGTATATCGATACTTCTTAGCACCGTTGCCTTCACCTTTTTTTT
>CAXGXL010000530.1:0-3399 GCA_964013555.1 uncultured bacterium | reverse complement strand
CTGCAACATTCTGCCTATGCAACGATTACCTTAACCCAACCACCGTCCGACACAGCGGGCTCCTCCGGTTGCCAAAGCGCCCCTTCGAGTATTTGGATCCTTATTTTGGGCACTTTGTTATTCTTTAAACGTCGGATGTATCAACATAATTGCACCGAGTCCGCTTCTGCTTCTATAAGAAGAGCAGAAACTCATGATTCAGTTCTTTCACGTCTATAAAGCATACGAGGACGAATACGCCCTTCAAGACGTCTCCGTCAAAATCAATAAAGGCGAATTCGTCTACCTGACCGGCCCATCTGGCGCAGGAAAAACCACCTTCCTAAAACTGATATTCGCAGCCGAGCAAGCCACTCGAGGGCAGATTCTTTTCGATGGGCGCAATATAGCTAGGCTCCACAACAAGGCCATTCCCTATTTGCGCCGCAATATTGGTATTGTATTTCAAGACTTTAAACTACTGCCCCGCTCGACTGTGGAGGCAAACGTCTCGTTGGCCCTTGAAGTTATTGGGGCCAATAAATCGGACACTCGCCGCCGGACATTCTCAATCCTCAAGCAAGTAGGTCTAGCCCATAAATTGCATCAATACCCCCTACGACTCTCCGGTGGTGAACAGCAACGAGTCGCAATTGCTAGAGCCTTGGTAAACGAACCTCAAGTCTTAATCGCTGATGAGCCAACAGGCAATCTAGATGCCCAGCGAGCTCACGAAATTCTCAAATTATTAGAAGACGCCAACTTGAAAGGAACCACTATCCTCATAGCAACCCACAACCAAGATATGCTTCAATCCACCACCAAGCGCGTCATACGACTGGATTCAGGTCGAATAGTAAACTGATGCGAATCGCCTATTTCATTCAAAAAGCCTTACTTTCGGTCAAAGAGTCATTCAGCGTTGCTATGTTAACTTCATTGACCATTGCACTAAGCCTCTTGGTAGTGGGCTCCTACGTCCTCATCCTCCAAAACCTCGAGCAAATCACCCTCGGTTGGGGGCGCGCATCATCGATAACCGCCTACATCGATGACGCTGTACCGCAAACTCAGTGGAAGACTGCTCAAAATGAGATCAAGCAATTGAGCGGCGTCCAAAAAGCAATTCTTGTGACGCCAAAAGATGCTTTGGAGGCATTTCGCAAAAGGGGGCCAGACGCGGCCTTGCTCGTTGAAGGAATAACGCCAGACATCCTGCCTGCATCAATCCAAATAGAGCTAACCAGAGCGTTCACAAACCTATCGAAAGTAGAGCGCATCGCTAATCTTGTTAATCAGGTGCCCTCCATAGAGACCGTCGACTATGGAAAAGAAGAATTCCAAACGGTGGCTCATTTTCTCCAGAGATTGCGATATGCCGGGCTTTTCGCGGGTATTCTTCTTGGTCTCGCAACAATATTGATCATCTCCAATACCATTCGTTTAGCAGTGTTTGCCCGCAAAGATGAGATCGCCATTTTGCGTTTGGTCGGGGCAACCTCTTCATTTATTCGAATTCCCTTTCTGATTGAAGGCTGCGTTTGGGGTCTCCTGGCCGGAGTAATAACATGGTTCGTTTTCTGGGTGGCTCAACAAACCCTGGCCCCGCAACTCATTCTATGGGCAGGCACCATTGTTGGAGATACATCCCTGCACCTCTACGATCCGGTCTTGTGTATGATTCTAATGGTTACAGGAACGGTCATCGGCGGACTGGGAAGCAACCTGGCCCTTAGCCGCTTTCTACGTGCGGGTTTTCAAACATGATATCCACATTCGTTTTTTTATGTTTCGCCCTCCCTCCCGAGCCCACCCTCCTTGAAAGTCTCGACTCCTTAGCCAAGGAGATCCACGCCAATGAGACAAACCTCATTTCCCTTGAAAAACAAAAACGAAGCTTCGAATTAGAGCTGGCAAACCTCCGAACTAAGTCCGCAAATAATCAACTCGAGCTAATCCAAATTGAAACTCGATTAAAAAAACGTATCCGGTCGTTAGCCCAAATGCCTACAGGCGCTCGAATTGCAATTCTTGGAGGAGTTCAATCCCTCCAAGACTATCTCAGAACCCAGCACGTTCTCCGTTTTATCGCCCGACACGACCGCAAACTTCAAAAGAAACACAGTCAAACCGAACAAGTCCTAAGCGCACTCCAGCGAAAGATTCGCTCTCATGAAGAAGCATTGCAAAAAACGATCGATAGTATTCAAGAAAAGCGCGAAACTATTCTGGCTAAGCGAAATCGAAAACTTCAATTCCTGCAAGATATTTTAGACAACCGAACTCAAAGCAACCAACTTGCACTCGAATTCATTCGCATACATCAACAACTCGACAAAACAATAGGCACACTTACTCCCGGCCCAGTCAATAGTCATTCCATCCAAGAGCATATAGGAGCACTTCCTTGGCCAACCTTAGGGAAATTGATTAGCTCCTTTGGCCAAAAAGTAGAAACTAAGTCCGGTACCATCACAACCCAAAACGGCATCACCCTCCAAGCCCCCTACGGCAACCAGGTTTTCGCCGTATTTGACGGTACAGTGGTGCACACTGGTTGGCTCGCAGGCTATGGAGAAATAATAATCATCGACCATGGTAGAGGCTATCACTCGATTGTTGGGCACTTACGATCTACCGAGGTTCAAGTCGGCAAGAAAGTAACCCAGTTAGCTCCAATAGGAACTGTCGGCGACAGCGGTTCTACAGCGGGTACTCAACTCTACTTCGAATTGAGGCATGACGGAAAATCCATAGACCCAATGGTGTGGCTTCGAAAGCCATAATAAAGGAGGTTAGATTGAAACAACCTATGCTACTTACCCTTTTGTGCGTTACGGTTGTCTCCGTCGGAGTCACCGCTACTCCAACAAAACCCAGTAGTATTGATGAGCTCTTAAGGAAGCTTTCAATCCTTGCAGAAATATTTGAAGTCATAGAAAACCACTACGTAGAAACACCTCCAACTCAAGATTTGATTTATGGAGCTGCTAACGGAATCGTTCAAGCCCTGGATTCTCACTCTAGCTTTTTGGCTCCCCACGAGCACAAAAAACTTGTTCAAGGATCTACCGGTGAATATGCCGGCGTGGGCTTGGAGTTGAATTTTGACGTATCACCTCCCGAAGTTATTTCCGTCGTCACCGACTCTCCTGCTGCATTCGCAGGGATACGAGCCGGCGATCGCATTCTCAAAATTGCCAACCAAGACGCCAACAACCTATCGTATAACCAAGCCACCGAACTAATCCGAGGGGATGTAGGTACTAGGCTAGAGCTCTATGTCCAGCGCCAGCAATCCGAACAAGCCTGGAGATTCACCTTGATTCGAAATTGGATTCGAGCCGTGCCACTCGAGCACAAAGTTCTGGGAGACGGAATTCACTACGTCAAAATAAGAAATTTCGCTCGGGGTGTTGG
>CAXGXL010000529.1:0-3435 GCA_964013555.1 uncultured bacterium | reverse complement strand
AAAGCCAGAATTCAAGAACTCATGACTCAAGTAGGCATGGATCCCCGTTATATCTGGCGCTATCCACACGAATTTTCCGGCGGGCAACGACAACGCATCGGAATAGCTCGGGCCCTCGCGTTAAAACCGGACTTAATCGTAGCCGATGAACCCATTAGCGCTCTAGATGTCTCCATTCAGGCGCAAATCCTGAACTTATTAAAGAGACTACAAACGCAGCTCAATCTCACCTATATATTCATTGCCCACGACTTAGCCGCCGTTCGCCACATCAGCGATCGAATCGCAGTTATGTATCTCGGAAAGATCGTCGAAGTCGCTCCATTTGAAGAGCTTTACACCAACCCTCAACACCCCTACACCAAAGCTCTTATCTCTGCCGTTCCCATTCCAGACCCGAAAATCGAGCGAACCCGAAAGAGAATTCTCCTCAAAGGAGATGTGCCCAGTCCCTTAAGCCCTCCAAGCGGTTGCACTTTTCACACGCGTTGTCCTGAAGTCATCGAAAAATGCCGAACGGGCGTTCCACAATTACTCCCACTCAAAGCAAATCATCTGGGAGCTTGCCATCTCCTGGAGAAGGGCCTCATAAATAAGTGACCTAGCTCACACTAACCTGATTTCATTGATATTTCTCTTTTTATTTTGGTAGCCAGAACACCCGTTGGGGTGTATGAAATCTCGCTACATCAGGGTACATCAGGCCCTCAGAGCATTGGGATACTTGGGATTCGGGGAGAAAAAGGACACCACGTGGAGTGCCAAACTTCATCTCTATTCTCCAATAGGTCGTGCTCATTGCCGCCCGCAACACACTTCCGCACTAAGTCTGCCCCACTAACGCCCCCAAAAGAATCCCCTTCGATCTATCCACAGCCCAAAGTTTCACATCCCAATTGCCATCTGCCCACCAAACCCAAGGATATTTGATGACCTATTCTAGGACAGCCTACCTTCCCTTCATGCTACTTTTGCTCACTTTCTTATTCCAAACAATTGCCTGTGAGAATTCAGCGCCCCATGCTAGTTGCCCCGACTGCCCGCCGGGATTTTTTTGTGCACCAGATGGTCAATGTCGCAAACCTTGCAATGTCGTAGCAGAGTGCGATGTTTGCGAAATGTGCTCCCAAGGACTGTGCCTGCCCAAGGTTGGCTGTACTGAAGGAAACGAACAAGATTGTAGCCAAGATAAAACGTGCGACAACCCCAATCAAATTTGCGTCAATAACGACGGGGATTTGGTGTGTGCCGATAGAGCAACAATTCAAATTCGCCCGGGTACTTTCGAGAGTACTCAACCGAGTTGGCAAACAAAAGAGTTTCTTCTCAGAGGCAATATAGCCCCAATCACAGGTCGAAGCTCCAACGACAACTACTCCGCCCATCCAAGCAGCAACTAAATCGAAACCCACCTATTCAATAGAGGATAGCAGCCATGAACAAAACAACAACCCAAGCACTATTCATTTTTTGTGCGCTCTCAATTATTCTCCCCGTCACGCTCTACGCAGCACCTACCCCCAATGTAATGGGATACAATGGTTTTATAGCGACTACCGAGGGAGCACCTGTGGACTCCAATATAGACATGGTTTTTCGAATCTGCGACGCACCTGTAGATGGAAGCTGTTATTTCGGCCAAACGTTCTTAGCGAATTTAGTCACCAATGGCTATTTTGAAGTACTCTTAGATGGAGCTCAAAACGAAATTATTGACGGTTTTTCCCTAGCAGAGGTTTTCGAGGTCACAGAACACCTCTTTATTGAGATTCAGATAGGGGAGGAAATCTTAAGCCCTCGGCAACGCATCGGCGCAGTTCCATATGCGTTGTCCTCATCGGTCATGTGGAATAACATTGCCGGTCTCCCGGCCGGCCTAGACACTGAAAATCCTACGACGCTCGCAGGTCTCCAGGCAGCGGAGACTTGTGCAAATAAAGAGATCGTCCAAAAAACGGAGGACGGCTGGGAGTGCATCGACCCCTCGGAACTCTCACTTTCGTGGACGGATATTCGAGACCGCCCTCAAGGACTCGACAGTGGAGGTATACTCGCTCGCATACAAGGGAGCTGCCAAAACAAAGTCCCTACGTTCAATGGTACTTTCTGGGAATGCGTTGCGCTTACCCAAAACGATTCGTCTAGCATTCAAAGTCTGGACAATCTTGCAACTCAACCAGATTGCGACGGCAAGATTCCCGTTCTTAACAACGGGCTTTGGGAATGTGTTTCGATTCAAGCAAGCGCGGGCTCGCAGGGGCCACAAGGCCCACAAGGAGAGTCTTGCACCGTCAGCAACTTAAATGGCCTATTCACCATGACATGCGCGAACGACCAAGTCTCTTGGACCACCGGAGAGCGAGGACCACAGGGCCTCAAAGGAGATAAGGGAGATAAAGGTGACAAAGGAGATTTGGGGCCCGGCTGCACAGCAACTGAAGTTCTAGGCGGAATCAATATTGAGTGTAACGGTCAACTAACCTTCCTCCCCCAAGGCGGGAACGGCGCAGACGGCGCCGTTGGAGCAGAGGGCCCACAAGGACCGCAAGGGGTCCAAGGAGACCGAGGGGATACCGGCCCAGCTGGTGCAAATTGTGCGGTTCAACCCGTTGATGGCGGCGTAGAGATCCAATGCGCCAACAGCCAAGCGAGTCTCTTCGATGGACAAGATGGAGAAAGTGGCCAACCGGGTCCAGCCGGTCCTCAAGGAATACCCGGTCCCACCGGAAGTCGCGGCGAAAAAGGAGAGAAAGGCGACCGGGGTGAAGCGTTCAACGTTCAGGCAACAGGCACGAATCGCTCGAGCTACGACAATGAAGACCTCGGATTTAGTTTTCTCGATACATCCGATGGAAATCTATATATCCGCACCGAAAGCGCCACTGGATGGTCGACCCCCATTCCTTTTGGCAAAGGCGATCAGGGAGACCAGGGAGAGCGTGGAGAACCAGGAGAAATGGGCCCTCAAGGTCCTCAAGGCATTCAAGGCCCCCAAGGGGATACCGGAGAACAAGGTTCCCAAGGACTCACCGGGCCTCGAGGTGAAGTAGGGCCTCAAGGAGCTGCAGGTGCACGAGGCCCTCAAGGAATTCAAGGCGTACAAGGCGACAAAGGGGATAAAGGCGAAATCGGTGAGCGCGGATTAATTGGACCACAAGGCAGCCGAGGACTTCAAGGTGACCGCGGAGAACAAGGCCTCGATGGCTTGACTCCCATCGTTATCATGGCAACCGAACCAGTTGGGGCCAACTGCAGCAACGGCGGCCAAAGAATAGAGTTCGGATTTGACAATGACGGGGACGGCAGCGCCGACGCTCCCCAAACCGAATACATCTGCAATGGCATGCCCGGTACTCAGGGAATTCAGGGCACACAAGGCGTCCCCGGTTCATCTGGCGACAAAGGCGACAAAGGCGACAAAGGCGACAAAGGCGA
>CAXGXL010000528.1:0-3451 GCA_964013555.1 uncultured bacterium | reverse complement strand
CAACTAAAATCCTCGATGAAATTCACTACGAAGCCCCCCTTAGTTTTCTAAGCAACGCTTTTGTTCAAAAAAAGTTGAAACGCCTTTTTCGGTACCGGCATCAACAATGCCGAGTTGACCTTCAAAGGCATCAACAATTCGCCAGCAAACCAAAGCTACGCATAGCCATCACTGGCGCATCGGGGCTTGTGGGAAAACAACTCGTATGTTTCTTATCAACCGGCGGCCACGAGGTTCTCCAGCTCGTTCGGCGGCCGGCCCTCGCTGCCAATGAAATATCCTGGAATCCCGACGAAGCAACCCTAGAAGCCGACAAACTTGAAGGAGTCGATGCAGTGATCCATCTAGCTGGTGCCAATGTGGGAGCCAGCCGCTGGACTAAGTCTCGTAAAGAGCTTCTGCGCTCTAGCAGAATCAACTCTACTAGTCTCTTAGCCACCACACTCTCTAAGCTCAAAAATCCTCCAAAGACATTTATTTCCATGTCCGGTTCTGGCCACTACGGTTACCAAGATTACGATACCGCATTCAACGAATCCCACCCCCCCGCCGACGATTTTCTCGCTAGACTTACGGTCGATTGGGAGGCAAATACAGCTCCAGCATCGGACGCAGGCATCCGAACCGTTATCTTTCGGACGCCAGTGGTCTTAACCGCTCGAGGAGGGGCATTAACCAAAATGTTGCCTCCCTTTTTGATGGGGGCCGGTGGTAAAATAGGTTCGGGCAAACAACCCATGAGCTGGATCGCACTCGATGACCTCCTCGGTATTTTTCTTTTCGCCTTGCACAAAGAATCACTTAGCGGGCCTTTGAATATTGGCGCTTCCCATATCCCTACCAACCTCGAATTCACAAAAACACTCGGTAAGGTGTTGAAAAGACCAACGATAGCTCCCCTGCCTGCATTTGTGGTCAAAACTCTTTTCGGAGAGATGGGAGAATCCCTTCTTCTAGGAGGCCAAAAATTGGACTCCAGCCGCCTCCTTGATTCCGGCTTTAAATTCGCTTGGCCAGATCTGGAAGTCACTTTGCGCCACGAACTAGGCCTATCTCACGATTCGCCTCATTCAACCTGAATCCCTGCTGAGGAGCCCCCCCCATTTTGTGTTCGAGATAGTGCAATCAAAATTCGAAGGGCTTAACTGAACACTCTTCATTTTTCTAAGAACGAATCTTAAAGAGGCCAGGGGCTAATACCATCTATTGGAATCGGTACAGGGTGCGGCGCCGAGTTAGAATCGTCGTTTGCGTAAAAGACTCTTGCAGCCTCAGGAAAACCATAACTCCCAACCTGCAAGCTGGCACTCCCTCCGTAGGTGATTCCCCACATGTCGAAAAAAGGACGCTGATCTTTCTTGGTAACAAAGGATAGAGCAACAAGCATAAAATCATTACTATCCATGTCTGCAGGTGCATTTTCGTAACTAGAAAAGCCAAGAAAGTTCTTATTCGCTTCCCAGGTTTGGTTTTCAATTGCGTCAGTAAAAAGACGCTCTAAAAGATACATCGCGGTGAAGACATCCCATCCATTGCCACCGCGTGGACTCATCGCATCGTCGTTGCAATGAACAATCTCCATGAAAAATGCCATCCGCTCGCTGTTTTGGTCATAAACACCATCGCCCGCCCACAAACGCTCATAGACGTATTGGGCAGGTTCTTCTAACAGTTGCGCTTCCTGCAGCCAGTCAAATGCCTGCCGATACGCTACTTCATTTGTACTCGGCTGAACACCGGTGTCTATTTTGTATTGGAAGCCCTTGTGCAACGGAAAAATCTGATTCGAAACTTCGCTAGTTCGCCCTCCGTAGATATTAAATCGCGTACGTTGCAGATTGTGACCAATTTCATGAGTCTCTCCCCAACCGAGTGGATCCAGTACCCAACTCTGGTCATAGGGATTACCGGCGCACCCTCCACCACAGTGGGCATAGGTATCAATATTGATATGCTGAACCGGTGGACTTGCGTGAATTGTCGGCGACGTGCAATCCCAACCGTGGTCTATACAAAATGAAGTAATAGCCGAATTATGCGCGAGTGAATCACCAACGAAGCCCGCTAGATTGTATGTATCTTCAATCATATAAGATTCAAGATCATCAAAAAAACCGGTAAGGGAACCGTTATAGGGTGAACGATTTATAGCCTCACGCATCATATCACTTCGTGAATGGATCTGAACATAAGGCGTCTTAATCTCCGTAAAATCAACCGGGCTTTGATTTAGGGCAGCATAGTACGAATCATAATCACCTGTCTCGTCCAACACAGCGTGTCTGGTTACTTGAGAAATCCGTAAGGTTATCTTTTGTGCCGCATTAGTCCCTGGTGTAACCACTTGCAAAGTCCCTCCATAAGGAGAAGTAAGAATTAATTCCTCATCCTTTTGGAGCACAATGGCGGGGCTCTGCAAAAACTTGGGGCGGGTGTATTGCCCAGGATCAAACTCCCGGGTGGAACCTACCCGCTGAGTATTGATTTTTAGTGACGCACTTAAATCAAAGCTGTCGGTTCGAGTCACCCTAAATGTAACTCCAGGTAGGGCATACAACCCAACCGCAGTAAATCCACCATCTCGAGCAATTGGCACATCAACGACATACGTTTCTAACGTCACCTCGTCTGGTTGCAGCACCCTAGAAAAACTCCCTAAATCAGGTTGCGCCAGGTTGAGATGTCGATTGTACGTAACCGCGTGATCGGCGAAATACGACATTAAGAATAGGGTATCAGCCGTCTGCACTTTATCCATGGGATATTGGATTCGACTTCGGTAGAAATCACCAATAAGAGCGATGATCTTCCACAGGCGGTCGGTCTGTGGAGCAAACACATTCTGCCCACGCTCGTCCATCTTATTGAAATGAAATTTTACCAGTTCAGCACCATTTAGGAACTCAGTTCGAAAATGGGTCACGTCACTGCAAGATGTCTGGCCGACCCATTGTGTGCAGCCACTCCAGTCAAAGGAAAAGTCCTCTTCTCGAAAGTGGACCAAGAGCCGGTCGAGGGTACCTGCAACCCCACCATATTCAAGAACCGAATCGACACTGCCCCACGAAGCCCTCTCCTCCAAGAAATAATTGCCGCCGTACCCACCGAAGTCCATATCCAATGGACCAAGTATCGCCCGACCTTGGTCGGTGCTCTCCCAAAAAGAAGTGTGGCTGTATAATATCGCAATATCGTCGTTCAATAAGCTCTGGATATGAGTACCGATAATATCCGCATCGCTGGCATCGAATGCATCGCCGACGATAAGAACATCGGTACCTCGGGCGCAATCAGCCAATTCGAGAGAAGATGCGCAGTACACTAGAGACCAAGCTATCGACTCAGGTTGTGCATCGAGCCACATAGCTACCGAAGTTTCCTCGCTGCCCAGCATGGCCAGAGCAAATGAAACTGGCTGCTCAGATTCATTGGTAGCATCTCCTTTAGCGAG
>CAXGXL010000527.1:0-3451 GCA_964013555.1 uncultured bacterium | reverse complement strand
GCATCGTAGATTTTAGCACCTACTGCTTTGGATAGGGCTCTTCCAGCCAATGGAAACCTACCAACACTCAATCGTTTTCCAGATGCGACGTTCAATAGGGTCACCGCAGCATTCCAATTACCCTTCTTTTTGATAGGCTGGACAAAAAGAACGTGAGTCGCGGAAAGGGATCGTGCGATTTTTCTTGCTCCTTTTGCCAAAAAACGAGCTTTCTTCTTTACTTTTAAACTTGAAGCGGCCCTTACATACTTCTTAAACCCAATAATATCAGCATCTTGTGCGACTCTCATCGCGACATGCCGATAGACTGGGCCTTTTAAATTCGGACCTTTAGTTGGCACCGCCAGCACGACCACATTAGGCCTTTCTGCTGCGAAAGCAGGCAAAGCAACCATCCATAACCCACAAATGTAGACCGCTAGCGCGCAAAGCAAGAGTCGAGTCTTCATAAAATGCTCCCATAGCTCTCAATTGCCCTAAGGCATCCAAACCAAATTAAGATCTTTATATTACTGCCTCGGGGCCACCGCAAAGGTTTATAAAAATTGGTGTTCTTGCCCTGGCCAAGTCTTGGGCGCTATGCTAATGGCAGCGCTTCGAGTGAGATCTTGGTAGTCAAAATCTCACAAATTCACACGCCCGAACGGCTTGATCAGGCGGTGCCCGCAGGAAACACTGTAGGGTTGGATGATCAACGATTCCTGGAATGGAAAGAAGTTTGGGCGGAGGTTGTTTAACAAGGAACCGCAAGGAGATAAAAGCAATGGCTAAGATACCAATGCGAGAAATGCTAGAAGCGGGCGTCCACTTTGGTCACCAGACCAATCGTTGGGACCCACGAATGAAACCCTACATCTTCGGAGCTCGAAACGGGATCTACATCATCGATCTTCAACAGACCGTTCCGATGTTTGACAAAGCCTATGAGTTTCTCGTGAAGGTCACTGCTCGAGGCGAAAAAGTTCTTTTCGTTGGAACCAAGCGCCAAGCTCAAGAAGTCATCCAAGAAAACGCACGAAGAGCAGGACAATTCTTTGTCAACAACCGGTGGCTCGGCGGAACTCTAACGAACTACCGTACCGTCCGTCAGAGTATTGACCGCCTCCGAACCATTGAAAAAATGGAAGAGGATGGCACTTTCGAAAAACTCACCAAAAAAGAAGTTCTCTTTTTGACCCGCGAACAAACGAAACTAGAAAAGAATCTTGGCGGTATCAAAGATATGGCCAAGTTGCCCGGAGCAATCTTTGTGGTCGACACGCGCAAAGAACATATCGCGATAGCTGAAGCTCAAAAACTTGGGATCCCAGTTGTTGGTTTAGTTGATACCAACTGCAATCCAGAAGGTATTGATTATATTGTTCCAGGAAACGACGATGCTATCCGCTCTATTCGGCTCTTCATCAACCGCGCAGCTGATGCGTGTATTGAAGGAACGAATGTGCATCAAAAGAGTAGTTCTGGTCAAAAACGTGAAGCTGCAGATCCCGACCCCAAAGCTCCTGCTCCCGGTGAGCCCCGAGAATCTGATGGTGCGGGAGGCGGCCCTAAAGTTGAAGTGGTACGAGCCCCAGGTGAAGAACCAGGCTCTGAAGTAACACCCGCAGCAGTTTAAAACTCAAAACAAATTAGCCGGGAATTGTCCCACTTTTGGCGACAATTCCCGGTTTATCCCAACGAACTTAACATTTTGGAGAATGTAATGGCGGTTAGCGCAAAACAAGTACAAGAGCTTCGTGCACAAACTGGTGCAGGAATTATGGATTGCAAAAAAGCACTCGGTGAAGCCGACGGAAATCTGGAACAGGCTGTGGATCTTCTGCGACAAAAAGGACTCTCAGCTGGCGCCAAACGGGCAGGGAAAATTGCCTCCGAAGGAATGGTCGGCAGCTACATTCACGGCGGTAAAATCGGTGTCTTAGTAGAAGTAAATTGTGAAACTGATTTCGTAGCGCGAAACGAAACATTTCAGAATTTCGTTAGAGACATTGGAATGCACATCGCAGCATCCAACCCTAAGTACGTTCGGCGCGAAGAAGTTCCCGCCGACGAAGTAGACCGGGAAACAACTATTCTCAAAGCTCAAGTAGCCGAGCAAGGTAAGCCTGAAGCGGTCGTTGAGAAAATTGTTTCTGGCAGAATTGATAAATTCTTCAAAGAAATCTGCCTGCTAGAACAACCTTTTGTAAAAGATCCAGACCAAACTGTCGAAAAACTTCAAACGGAACTTGTCTCGTCGATCGGAGAGAAAATCTCGATTCGCCGCTTTGTTCGTTTTGAGGTAGGTGAAGGAATGGAAAAGAAAAGTGAGGATTTCGCTGCCGAAGTAGCCGCCGCTGCAGCCGGAAATTAATTCGCTCCTTTCTTAAATATTGAATCTAGGCTCTCAAAGGCGCTCTTTTTTGCAACAGCGAAAAAGAGCGTCTTTTTTGTTTTTATACCAACAACAATCAGCCCCCCTCTACGAGTCAACAACTGCCTCAACCCAGCCCTGAACTCGTTCAGCCAAGCGCTCCATTTGCTTCGGTGAAAGGCGTCGAAGAGACTTCAATATCTTCTTCTCTGCAGAATTGAGAACAACCCCACCGTCTCTATCGCTCCGGTAATTAATGATGGACTCCCTTAGCCACTGCGGTGCCCGCTGGGCGAAAGCCAAGCGCTGCACAAACTCCATATCTCCGATCTCAAATTCTTGGCAGAGCCTGATAATGACTTCAACCGATGGTTGACTCATTCCTAATTCCCATTGCCCAACATACCCTGGCGACACTTCAAGAACCTTGGCCAGGGCCCGTTGACTCAACTTAAAATGCAATCGAATAGCCTTAATCAACTCTGCAAAGCTACGGCAGTCTCGAATCTCCATAGACTCCTTGTACCGTGGGCCCGTCATCTATCGCAAGCCAGTACTAAAAGCTCTTTCGCTTCTTTTTACCTCTACCTTTCTTCCTCGAAGAACGCTCTTTGCGGCGACTTCTCGAGCTTCGATCATCGGCTTCATACTCTTCTCGTTTCTTGCCCCGTCGATTAAGTGCTTCAGCCCAGGGACCGCTCGGAGGACTTTTCTTCTCTTTTTCCTCCACAAGCCTGCGACGCTCCTTAAAGCCTGACTTCTTAGGCCGTCTATTCTCGACTCGATCCACGAAAGAAAAATCGATTCGACGTAGAGTCTCATTAACTGATGCTAAACGCACTTTCACTTCGGTACCAAACGTAATTCGACGCCCGGTCAACTGCCCCAAAAGCAACATCGATTCTTCTTGAAATTCAAAATAATCGTTGTAGTAGTCACCGAAATCTTCAAGGGATATAAACCCCTCGAAAAGATGTTCTATTGAACGCACAAATACGCCAGCATGCAATACCGTTACCACCCGAGCACTCATTTCTTCGCCAACCATATGCGTCGCAATTTGACACGCCATAAGGTCGGTAACGTCACGCTCTATTA
>CAXGXL010000526.1:0-3455 GCA_964013555.1 uncultured bacterium | reverse complement strand
TTTTTCGTATCGGCCAGCCCTTCTCTTTCACTGTGGAGATCTTCATCAAAACAGTCCTCTAACGCGGTTGATTTTCAAGTCATCTTTTACCGGGAGACAACACTCCCCCGGCGATATCTTATCAACAACGCTCGCGGCCTCAAAGAAACAATACTCAGCCATAGACACTTAAGTTACCGAACCAGGCTGGCTGACTAAATTTTTATCGACACTTCTTGGGATACTTCCCTAAGCTCGGCACCACCGCTGGCAGCATTTTTTCTTAAGGCGGTGATGTGTTTTGCCAGAAGGTCAACTTTCGTGTGGGTAAATGATCTACCCCATTGCTTCATCTGCTCCCCTTGAATCTCTAGAATATCCACATCCTGCATGATTACCTTGCGGCAATACCACCTCAAAAAGGGCATGGAGACCCAAACGGGTAAGGGGAGCCTCCAAATAATAGCCGTGGTCACATCTACCACGTACTCTTCACGCTGAGTGCATTGAGAAACGATAAAAAAGTGGTGCTCTTCACCATAACTGTAGGTAACCTCTGAAATGGAGGGCAAAATAAATTTGTCCACGTGTTTTTGACTTACCCCTTTGGGAAATACAAGTCTCGGGCCTATTCCCTCCATAGGCTTCTCATCCAAGAAATCAACCCATGCAGACTCCCCCTTGCGAGTAATTTGGGTCTTTACGACTTCTTGATCTTCGTTTCGAAACAAACCAGGATGCACAAAAATAGTGTGCGGCACATCTAGGAAATTTTCCAAACACATATCCACGGGGGCTGAGAATCGCGTCTGCATAAAAAAATGCGACCATCCCTTTTCACCCAAATGAGGAAAAGAGTAAGGCTCTTTGGTTGGCTCCCCTTCGCCTATCCATACCCACAGTTGTTCATCCTGTTCTAATACCTCAAAGGACTGCATGGACTTCAACTTAGGAAGCTTCTCTCCTTCACAAAGAGAAGGTAACCCCACCAATTCACCGCCACCATCGTAGGTATAACCATGATAGGGACATTGAATGCAGTCCCCTACAACCTTCCCCTTCGAAAGCGCCATCCCTCGATGAGCACAACGGTCCACCAGCGCATGGGCCTTTCCCGCTTTGTCGCGCCATAAGACGAGGGGTACCCCTTCAACCACTCTTTTGATGGGTTTTGTCTTGAGCTCGAAACCAGCGGCGGCAATGTACCAATAATTCTCAATTTTCAACATAAACTACAATGCCCTTTCCCATGCCCCTCCCTCTCTCATTCCTACGCTATTTTCCAATGTCCGAAGTCGCAGCCTTACAAAACGACTGATTACGCCTACCACGTCTTAAAGCCTTCCACCGACTTGGCGTAGTCTTCAAAGATAGCATCTTGGCTAGCAAAACCGCCACTAAATTCAAGCGTGTCTAAAACCCTTCTATCATTCCGAAGTAAAATTGCCGTAAGGGCTAAGCATCGGGCGATATATCTGGGGCTGAGGGAGCGAAAAAACAAAATACTCTGGGTTAAACAAAATCCTTCTTTGGTGCTGCTGCCCGTAAAAAGAGCGTCAAATCCAAATGGCTCGATGATATTCATCCAGGCTAAACTTCCCCCCGTGGTGGCAAAACTCGCCTTCACATCCCCCGTTACGGTACCCGTCATATATTGTTGAAAACGGCCCTTGAAACGAGCATTAAACCCAATTCGCTTGGTGAATGGCTCTGAGGTCTCCACTTGTTTGACATCCCACAATTGAGCTTCATGCAAGGCTCCAAAATGGCCAACATCCAACCCGTTTCCCAATACCAAATGAGGGTGACTCTCAATGGTTTGGGGAGGCAACAAAAAAGTCCGGCGGGTCTGGTTGCTTGGGGGGTCCGGCAAGGGAAACCCTATTTCGGGCCCGTTAAAAAACCAAATGAGCCCCCACTTCTCGACCGTGGGGTAAACCCGGAGCTTGCGTTTGGGGGGGACATCGTAGCCGGGGGCTTTTCGACACTGACCCTGATCTCCAAATTCCCAATGATGATACGGACACCGAATGGCAGTGTCGCACACTTCGCCCAGTCCCAAATCGGCGCCCAAATGCGGACACCGAGCGCCAACAACCCGAGCGACCCCATCGCTACCGCGATAGGCCACAATTTTGCGCTTACCCAACTCTTTGGATACGAGCTTCTTGCCGCGAAGGCTTTTCGACCGACAAGCTACGTACCACGACCGAGCAACCACATCGGGGTTGTTAAACACCTTCCCCATTGTCTAGTCTCTCCGTTTCAACAACAATCCTAAACCGAGTAACACAACCACACCTGCCCCTATCCACCCTGCCCATGATTCTTTGTCTTTTAAAGATTCGTCCTTTCGAGCGCTTACCCTGGGCTTGGGGGCCTGCACCACCTTCCCTTGTCCTTGAACCAACGTTATGCGCTCATTGACTCCTTGAGGGCCAAATAACTCACTTTGGCCATCAGGCCACCGAACCTCTACATTATCTATCTTTTCCACTTGGCCCACACCGATGGTTTGCTCGAGGGAGAACTGCCCCGTATACGCATGTCCAGCACCCACCAATCTCATTAAACGCTGGTCACCGATTACAACGGTTATTTCCGCTCCAACGGCATCCCTGTTACTTGTAGTTCCTTGAGCTTTCACCGCGATAAAATTATTGTCTCCCGTAAATTGGTTGACGTAATAGTGCGCACGACTTCGGTAATTATTCACAATGAGATCCACATCTCCATCGTGGTCAAAATCAGAGGCCACAAAACCTCGAGCGTCTTCTATTCCATCAATTCCAAGGGCCTGAGCGACCTCTGCAAATTTCCCTTTTCCTAAATTGACCATCATGTGGTTATTTTCCCGCCCGTTCCAAGAGTTATCGGCCACGAATTTGTCGGTGTAAATAAAACCTTCGACTGACTTGGTTTTGGATGCGACCGCATCCCGTGCAAAGTCCAGTCACAAATCGTGTTTCTTTTTGCCGGTTATCCAACCGTTGACGGCGTAGATATCGAGCAAGCCGTCGTTATTGATGTCTAAGAACCCGCTTCCCCAATACCACCCAAACTGCCGTGCTCCCGATGAATCGCTCACGTCTTCAAAAGTACCGTCACCGCGGTTTCTCAAAAGATAATTCCCAGCAAGTTCTTGCTGCCCAACGCTATCCCACTCGTTTCCTAAAGCATCGCGCAGATCCAAAAAGGTCGCCTGTAATTCTTCGCGCCTGTCACTTTTTACAATATTCGCGATATAGTCCCGCACGTTAAGATCTTGAGAAAACCATCTCTGATTCGATTGAATCGACGAAACGTAAATATCGAGCCAACCATCGTTATCGTAGTCACCAAAACTCGCTGACATTCCACCACTGATGGCTATGGTCCCGGTTTCTTTGGCCACTTCGTCAAAGGTCGCATCTCCTCGGTTGCGAAAAAGAACATTCCGTCCAAAGTCATTGGCCACGTATATGTCCTGGTCGCCA
>CAXGXL010000525.1:0-3456 GCA_964013555.1 uncultured bacterium | reverse complement strand
CGAAGGGTGGTGTCGATGTCTCGAAAATTGAAGAGGTATTTTTCTGGACTGTCAATTCGATATTGAACGATCCATTCCACTATCCCAACATTAAGATCTCCGGTGAGCATTTCGGCTTCGGCTTGGGCACGGCGGCCACGGCGAAACTCCGACTGAACGCCAGCCCGAATGGTTTCAAACCCGAATTCCATCTTAAGTTGACGATCTACCGGAACCATCAGTACTCGGTCGATTCCAAAAGGTAGTTTGAAGTGAAGACCGGGTTTACTGGTGTCGACATGTTTTCCAAATCGAAGAACGATACCAACGGAATCTGTTTCGACTTGATAGTAAGCGGTAGATGCAGCCAGCGCTCCCAAAATGACTAGAATAATCAAGAGAATTTTCTGTGGACCGGCTTGCATTATTTGCTTAAGTTCATCGGGGTATTGAGGCCCCCCACCGTTTTCATACGAACTCATGGCTTCTCCGTTTTGAAATTGAAGTGTTGGCTACACCGCCTTGGCCTGAAGTACAAGCCTGAAGATGCTGGCTCGAGCGGAAAATTCGAGTTAAAATAATCGAATGCGTAAACTCGTAGATTCTTATACCGTCCTTGGAGAATTCCACCAAAGGTTGCCCAACGGCAAGGTACGTTGCGAGATTTGTCCGCGAGAATGTGAGTTGGCGGAGGGACAGCGGGCATTTTGTTTTGTTCGCCAGGCGCGAGATGGTGAGGTTGTTCTAACCTCGTACGGCCGCTCAACTGGTTTTTGTATTGATCCTATCGAAAAAAAACCGTTGAACCATTTTTTGCCTGGTACGGCGGTTTTGTCATTTGGTACGGCCGGCTGTAATCTGGGCTGCAAGTTTTGCCAAAATTGGGACATTAGCAAAGCTAGGGAGGTGGAGCGGCTTTCTTCAAGAGCCTTTCCGGAGGATATCGCTCGGGCGGCTTTGAGGGAGGGCTGCCGCTCTGTTGCCTTTACGTACAACGATCCGGTCATTTTCCATGAGTACGCGGTAGATACTGCGATGGTGTGTCGCGAAAATGGTATCAAAACAGTTGCTGTAACTGCGGGTTATATGAGCTCACAGACGCGGCGTGCATTTTTTCGCGATATTGATGCGGCGAATATCGATCTCAAAGCGTTTACGGAGCAGTTTTATCGTAGGCTTTGTGCCGCCCATCTTGACCCTGTTTTAGAGACCCTTCGCTACTTGAGGTTTGAGACTGAGAAGTGGTTCGAGATCACCACGCTCCTAATTCCCGGACAAAATGATGGTTATGAAGAGATAGCTCGGCTTTGTGATTGGTTTTTGGAGCAGCTAGGGCCTGAAGTACCCCTACACTTTACGGCATTTCATCCTGACTACAAGATGAATGACTTGCCGCGAACCCCGGCGCACACTTTGAGTCAAGCTAGAGAGCAAGCCAAGGCCTTTGGAATTCATCATGTTTATACTGGCAATATTCACGATTCTTCAGGGCAGAGTACCTATTGTCCGGGGTGCCAAAAGCTCCTGATAGAACGAGATTGGTACCGATTAGGTCGGTTCGAGATAGTTGAAGGGGTTTGCAACTCTTGCGGCAAGCGGATTGCAGGGGAATTTGAATCCGAGTGCGGAAATTGGGGAGCTAAACGTCAACCTTTGAGATTTGTTTAGGCTTATTGAAAGCTGAGTGACCCAAACCCTGGTTTTTGGGGTTCAAGTATCTTAATTTGAATTGGAATCTGCCTATGGGGTGATTGCTTTCGAGTAGGGTTTTGCAGCGATGAGGTTTTGCTTCGAGTTGGCAAAATGGTGTGTTTTAGAGTGGAGCTGATAAAGCAAAGTTCAGACCACTTTCCCTTGCCAAAACCAATTTCTTAGGGGAAAGAAGCATTGTGTTGGAACTTCGAATCAAGACAGATCCCGCCTGGGTAGAACTGGCAATAGAGCAATTCGATGCGGTCTTGATTGACCACGCCCATTGCGAAAAAAAAGCTGCTGCGTCTGCTATGGCAATGGTGACCCGGTACCCTGACAAACAAGAGTTAGTCAAGCGTTGTGTTAAGCTGGCCCAAGAAGAACTCAGGCATTTTCAGCAGGTGCATGAGAGAATTTTAAGGCGAGGTCTAGTACTCACTCGCGACGGTGGCGATGCGTATGTACAAGAGTTACGACGGGTCCTACGTCCGGATGGTGATGAGCGATTGATGGATTTACTTTTGGTATCCGCTTTAATTGAAGCACGCTCCTGTGAGCGGCTCGCGCTCTTAGGAGAGCACCTTCCCCAAGAAAATGAACGCCATTTTTATCGAGGACTGGCACAAGCTGAGGCAGGTCACTTTCGAGTATTTGTTGATTTAGCCAAGTGTTATTGTCAGAGCAACGCAGTAGAGAGTCGGCTAGAGGAGTTGGCTTTTGTGGAGTCTGAGATTATCAAGCGCAGGCCGCTTGAGCCAAGAATTCACTAAATTGAAGCGATGAGGGGCCTATTCGACAAGGGTTGAGATGCCTCCACGCCTTTGGTCGCCAACGCATTCTCCGTTGATTCCCGCTGCATGAACACCTCCAAAAAAGATATTGGGTTTTTCAAAGACCTTTAATTCCCCCGCCATTTCTTCTAAGGCAGCCAGTGTTTCGTTACTAAGGTCTGCGTGCGCGGTGCGTTTTTCTACCGTGGTTTCTCCCCCTTCGAAGTGAATTCTTGGGGCATTGACGGCTTCTTCAAGTGAGGCCCCACCGAGCAGGTGTCGAACCAATACCTGAAGCAGCGCGGTGCGAATCCGGTTGCTACCACCTGATCCGAGAGCCACAAGAGGCTTGTCGTTGTGGGTGACGATGGTAGGGCACATCATGGAGGTCAGGGGGCTACCCGCTGCTAATTGGTGAAATCCCTTCGGGTGTAGATCTTCTTCTCCCATGAAGTTATTGGCCATACAGCCAGAGCCACTGACTATATGGCCGCAACCTTCACCGTTGCTGGTGGTGATGCTGCAGGCCATTGAATTCGAGTCAAGAACGCTTATATGGGTTGTATGTCCTAAGTCTTCGGAGGCTTTTAGACCAAGGCTGAGGTTGCCATTAAGAACATCGTTAAAATGCTCTTGGTACGACGCCATTTTTTGGGGAGATAAGATTCGCATAAGCCAATCATCGCCCCCTTGTGCCAATTCATCATCGATGTATTCAAGGCGAGCTTTTTGGGTAGTCGCTAAAACCGCAAGAAAGTGACGAAAGGATTCGGTGGGGTTTTGCCATATGGCACCGGATACGCGCTCGAGTATTTTGAGCCCAAATGCGATTAAAACGCCTCCAGAAGAGGGAGGGGCATTGAGAAAAATACGGGTGTTTTGCAGGGGGTATTCTAAAGGCGGTGGGGTCAAGATTCGTTGGTGCTCTAAATCAGCTGCTTGAAAGAGGCCGGTGGGAGCGGCAAAGTCGGTCAAGAGATTTCCGTAGATTTGCCCTAGGTTCTGCTGTGATAAT
>CAXGXL010000524.1:0-3456 GCA_964013555.1 uncultured bacterium | reverse complement strand
CTGGATAGTCTGAACCCCAGGCGAGGCCAAAAAACTGCGCCTTTCTACGTGACAGCTTTTGGATGAGTTCCGGGAAGCTATTGGCGTTAACTTCCAGGGTTATTCCTATTTTCTTGAGTTGCCGGGCAAGCATCTCGGCTTGTTCTCGCGAGTTGCTGGAAATGGCTATTTCGTACTGGATGGGGGGGAGCCCTTTTCCCTCTGGGTAACCTGCTTTAGCAAGAAGCTCTTTGGCCTTCTTGATGTTGGGGCCGCGGTAGGGTGAGGTGACTCCAGCCACATAACCGTCTAAGCCAGGGGGGATTGGGCCGTCGTATTCAACGCACGTGTTGTTATAAAAGGCATCGTTGACTTCCCCTATATCAAACGCTAGGGCAATCGCTTGACGAATGAGTTTCCCTTTTTCGCCACCTGTGATGGGGTGTTCCATATTAAAACCCCGGTAGATGAAATCAAGAAGTGCAACATTGTGGTTGCTCACTCCTTCCCTAACGAAGTCCTGTCGCAGGTTGCCATCGGGTTGAAAGATTGCGTCATGGTATTCGGCGGGAACCTGGATATAGTCGAGATCCTTAACTCTCCATTTAAGCCACATAGGTTGATCTTGCTCGAAAACATGAATGACTACCCCATCGAGCATGGGCACTTGTTTTCCTGCATTCTTGAGAACCCCAAGTTCTGCCATACCAGCAGAGGCTTCCTCTTGGGTGGGATGGTAGACGGTTCGGTAATTGGGGTTGCGCTCGTAAACGGCTTCGGTGCCGCGAACCCATCGCTTTAGGGTGAAAGGACCAGTGCCAACCGGGTGCGAGTTAAACTCGGGGCCGTAGTGCTCGACGGCTTCCCGGGCGACCACAACAGTATAGGGCATAGCTAGTACGAAGAGAAATTGTGGGTACGGCTGGGTTAAATGGATCCGAAACGTGTATTTATCAACGATTTCGAGACCCGAGACGGGCTTGTCGTAGTCAAATGGTGTGCCTTTCTCGCGCTTGGCCTGTTCGTCGCGGTATTCGTTGAATCCCTTGATTCGATCATTATAAAGCCACCAGCCCCGTGGTCGAAACTCTCGGTTGGCCATCCGCTTCATTGAGTAGATGACGTCCTTGGATTCGATTTCTCGGCCCTTGCCGCCGGGAAAAGAGGGGTCATCATGAAAGTGAATCCCGGCCCTGAGTTTAAAGGTATAGGTCATAGAGTCTTCGCTGATCTCGGGCATTGATTCGAGGAGCAAGGGCTCTAATTCGTAGGGTCGCTTAAGGTATTTGTAGTCGAAGAGCGTTTCGTAAACCAACGACATCGCTAAGCTCGCATAGGCATGCCCCGCTGATACTGGATCCATATCGCCGATTTTGGAGCGAGTAGACATGTGAAGAATTTTTTTGCCACGTTCTTCTTGGGGAGGACTTTTGCAACTCAACGTCAAAGAGAGACCGAAAAGGATAGCAAGAGCAAGATGACGATTCTTCCAGTATATTTTTAACACAAAATCATGTTCCTTTCGGGGCTGGAGCTATCTTTTGGAGTCGGCTCAGCGATTCGTCAAAAGCGCTAACTAGGTTAAATAAGACGAAACTTCAATGCTGGTTTCGCACGAGAGCATCAATGACCTCTGGAACCGCCAAAGACGCCTTTTGGGGGAGCCATAGGCCGTTACTAATCCTGGATGCCAGCTCCCCAAAGGGGTTGGGTTCGGGATTGATATCGATAAGCGCAATGGCCTTTTGGCTCACCACTTGTGCCAGTTGGAGGGGGAATGATGTGGCAGCTGAGGTACCAATGACAATGAGAAGTTGTGCTTGAACCGATTTAAGCCAGGCACTGTCTGCCCGGTAGAGTGTTTCGTCATAATATTCATCGAACCACAATACGTGAGGCCGCATTGGATTTTGGCAATCAGGGCATATTAGCGAGTGCTTTTGTGCTGCGGATAGCGGTGCTGCGGGGGTTCTCAGAGTTGGGGCGATTGGGACAGGGGTTACCAATTCCGAGCACTTAGTGACACATCGCATTAGGTCAATATTGCCGTGAATCTCGAAGGACGAGTCCTCTGGGCTGCCGGCGCGTCTATGAAGCCCATCGACATTTTGAGTAATTAGTGTGCAGCAATTGGGAAAGTTCTGTTGAAAGGCTGCAATACGATTGTGAGCTGGGTTTGGCGCTACACTACGGCATCGATAGCGACGGTAGAGGTACCAGTTCCAAACGTCCCAAGGGCGCCTCTTAAACATTTCGTAGGTTGCCATTTCTTCCGGCCTATATTCTCTAGAGCCGATGGTCCAATACCCTTCGGGTCCTCGAAAGGTTGGGATACCACTATCAGCGGAGATTCCTGCACCACTAAGAAAGGTCAACTCTTTCAGTGGCTTAGGGGAAATTTGGCATAAGAGTTGGTCTAGACTGGCGGTCATATATTCTTCCTTAAATCAATGGATTGATCGGAGCAATTTACTTGCATTGCTCTTGGCGAGCGCGCTTGCCAATGTAGTTTTCTACCCACTCTTGCGAGAGTGTGAGAGGTGGATCTAAGATCCAATGGAGCTCGCTATTTTCTTCGGAAGCGGGAGTCTTGAAGGGGGTTGAATGGAGGAGGAAGAAAATCCGCTTTTAGGGTTGTTGCCACCCGCTTTGGTCCGGCATTTCGTTAGAGCTCCGGAGTATCCAGATGAACCCCAAGTCGATGAACTCAATGGGGCGGTTCTGTTTCTCGATATTTCCGGATTTACGACCTTGACCGAAACTTTGGCGGAGCAGGGCGCTAAGGGGATCGAGCAGCTTACGGTCATTTTGAACCAGCATTTTGGAAAGTTGATCGATGTAGTGTCTGGGTTGTCCGGTGAAGTTTGCGCGTTTGCGGGGGATGCTTTTGTAGCTATTTGGCCTACTGGTATTTCGGGAGATAGTTTGCAAGATGTTTGCAAGCGAGCAGCCGGTTGTGCCCTCTCAATGCAAGAGCTGCGGGCCGAGTTGGAAAAGGAACATCAAACTAAGCTTTCGTTTAAGATAGGTATTGGACTTGGAAGTATTGATATGTCGCACCTCGGTGGTGTGTCAGATCACTGGGTCTTGCTCTTTAAAGGCACCGGAATCCTTGACGCGATTAATTCTGAAGAGAGAGCTTTGCCCGGGGATTCTATCGTAAGTTCCGGAGTGCTCGAGCATATTCGAAAAGATTGTACCATTGAAAAAGAGCGTGAAGGTTACGCGAAACTTAGAACTTTGAACATGCCGCGGGCAGTTCGTCCGAAGAAACTTCCGGTTTTATCTGATGAGATTCAAAATGCACTGACTTGTTATTTGGCGCGTACCGTATTGTCTCGATTGGTTGCCGGGCAGACAGATTGGCTGGGCGAGCTTAGACGCATTTCCGTTATGTTTCTCAATTTACCCGATATTACACCCAAATCAGGCCTCGAGATTCAGCAGGAAGTTTTTCGGCCGGTCCAAGAGGTACTT
>CAXGXL010000523.1:0-3460 GCA_964013555.1 uncultured bacterium | reverse complement strand
GGTCCAACGACTCTTTGGAGATAATCGCTCCCATACCGGCGCCCAATTCAACCTCAGTAGCCCTAGCTTGAATATCGCGAAGAATATCATCCGTATCCCCCACCGCTAAGAGCACACTCGCTGCCATACACCGCTGCCCCGCACATCCCGTAAAAGATGCTAGTACACCATCGACTGCCATATCTCTATCGGCATCTGGCATGAGAATAATGTGATTCTTGGCTCCTCCCAATGCTAAGATACGTTTGTGGTGTTTGGTACCGCGACTATAAACATCCTTCGCGACCGCCGTAGAGCCGACAAAAGCAAGGGCCGAAACTCGGTCCGTATCCAAGAGCCCTTCAACTGTCGCTTTCGCTCCCTGAAGAATAGTCAACACTCCCGGCGGAAGTCCCGCTTCCAGAAAAGCCGCTCCAAGCCGAATAGAAGTAAGTGGTGTTTTATCTGAAGGCTTCCAAATAAAAGCATTTCCCAAAGTAATAGCAATTGGCAGCATCCACATGGGCACCATGGCAGGAAAGTTGAAAGGCGTTACTCCGGCAACAACTCCCAATGGCTCTCGTCGATATTCGCAATGAATTCCGTTGGAAACCTCCATGCGCCCGCCAATATCGAGATTTTGAAGGCTAAGAGCGAATTCCAATACCTCGATGCCTTTAAGAATACCCGCGTGGGATTCGGCTAAAGTCTTGCCGGACTCAGAGCTTACCAGATGGGCTATGGACTCGATATCGCGATGAAGTATCTCACGAACCTTAAACATGATTTGACAACGGTCTTTCAGGGACTGTGACGCCCAGCTCCATGCAGATTCTGATGCCACTTGCACTGCAGCTTCAATATCAGCGGGGGTAGTCTCACAAAAGGTCCCAATCACGGCGCCACTCAAAGGACTATGAACCACTCTTGAAGGGCCACTGCCCCTAATCCACGATGTGCCCACTAAGTTTCGGCAGTCTAACGGCTCGCTCGGAATTTCAATAGGACTCTTCACAACTCCCCCTTCAATCTACAAGGTGCGCTTCGTTGAAAATCACAAGGGGAGGCAACTAACAAAATCGAGAGACAATTTAAAGTCAAGAGGTACTATAAGCCCGATTTTTCTACTTCGCAAAGGATTGATCGTCATTACAAAAACGCCGGTCAATGGGAGGCGTCACATAGGCAAAATTAAAACACATCTCCTCACTCGTATTGGACCCAAACAAAACAAATTCAGTCTCGCTATCATTATAGAAACCACAAGTGGTCTTTAATTGGTCGCCAGGGTAGAGCTTGATGTCATATTTGTAAAACAACTGTGCCTCAAAGGACCAGCCGGTAAGCTCAATGATAGACTCGGTCGAACCATCGGACCGAACAATTTCAGAAGAAAAATCACGCCCGAGTTCGTGCATATGCGGCATACCCGCAAAAAGGGTTATTTCGTCAGTGATATTGCAATACCCACTTACAGAAAGATAACTCTGGGGTGGTACCAAAAAAAGATTGGGCCCGGGAACAAACATGCTATAGGCGGGCACATCGTCCGTTTGAGTTTCATAGAACACTCGAACCCCGCTATTGTCTTCTACCCCCGAAATCCCAGCAGCATTGTTATAGTGAATTTGAAGAATATACCGCTCCCCGGGCGTCATCACCAAACCACCCGACTCGAATTGAATGGCGTCTTGGCCTGGAGCCCAGCTATAAAGAAAATCGGAATTTCCTGGCGTCCCTGTGCATCTAAATTGATTTCGACCATCATATGCATGCTCGGTATCTCGATATAAGACCACATGATGAAGAACTCGACTCTCATCCACGACCATTTCAATTCTACGGATCAAACTCGGTTCAGTCACCGGCACCTCCAACGCAAAGCACTGATACCGATCAATATAGTTGGGTTTTACAGCAAATCCTCCAGCCCGGATTTCCCAAGTCGAAGCATCTTGCAAAGTACCTCCCTCTGGAAAGAAAATGGGGGCGCTCGATTGAAGACCGTCTTGATAATCCGGATGCTCAAGACCACAACTTGCCCACAAAATCATAGAATCGAAATCAGCGTGATTCGGTTTGGGACGAGGAGGAGGAGGCATTTCACCAGCCTTGAGTAATTCAACCATGCGATCTACCGGACGCTCCCCGTGCTTTCCTTGAATCAGTGCATCGTAGTCAACCAATGCATATGGAGCACCAAAGTCAGTGGGTTGGCTATGGCATTGCCCGCAATGAACCGAAACAATGTCCTTGACAGCTGCGTCCCAATTCTCGCGATCAGGAACGCACGTCGGCTCGGTAGTCGAATCAACACAAGCACTAACTCCGATGCAATAAAGAAAAATCGCCGCCGCAACTATGCGACGCGCACAATGAACCATAGTATTCCCCACACCACAAAAATGTCCCTGAGCACCGGCAACCCTACGAAGTGAGTTTTATTTTGTCCACCGAGAAACCCAAAACAAAAGGGGGTTTTTTGGAGTGACCAATTTTAAAGCGCTGGGCTCCGAATAGTCAAAGCGCAGGGTCTGCACTATCCCCAAATGAATCACCCACTTCATGCAAACCTCACCTGCATTTTATGTGAAAGTCGCCTTCCTCCGCCCAGCCTGTCTGTGCCCCACAAGATCGCCTAACTTGAGAATATCCTTTCTCTTCCCATCTCCCCTATTGCCATCAAAGCCCCAAGTACACTCTCCTTAGCAACTCAGTCGAAACCGGCTTACAAAATACTCTATACAGGCCCACTCAGGCCCCACACCCAGTCTAGAACAAACCCCAATGGCCCTCTCAATACTCTCCCCTAATTGCTTCGAAAGGCAGCTCAAACGGTTGTTTTCTCCATTGGCAACGCGGCCTTAACCCTGTAATCAGCGCCCATGCACAAGATAGGTACCCTCTTTTTCCTTGCCTTCGGGGCCGTCGTCGTCGGCTACGTGGCACTCTTTGCCTTCAATAGTCAGGAACAATTCTCCGAACTACAAACCTGGACCCAATCCAAAAATTGGCATTTTGAGCGGCCTGGCAATCGCATCTCCTTCCGAATCCAAGGGCACACCAATAAAGTAAGATGGGCTCTTGAAGCAATTCAAGGTGATAAACTAGCTCCCCCCTCCCTAGACGCTAAGCCCAAGACTATTTGGCGAACAGCACTTCCAAGCGATGATGTCCGCTATTTTGTCGTCGCGCCGCAGATCCCCGCCGGCGTCTACACCAACCCCCAAACGCGGAGCGCCAATCAAAAAAAGCTCTTCGAGTACATGTTTCTCGCCGAAGCGTCTCATTTAAGCGACTTAGTTCCCCTCGAGACCACCCCGAAAACTCTCGCCGCCAACTTCACGATCTTCGTTCAAGAGCAAAGCCAAGGATCGTTTTTTGCCCAACCAGAAATCGTCGCTCAATTGGAAGATCTTCGCAAACAATTGGGTCATAGCCCGATTGTATCCGCGAGTACCGACGGTATTTCAGTGCGAGC
>CAXGXL010000522.1:0-3461 GCA_964013555.1 uncultured bacterium | reverse complement strand
ACTTCACTCCAAAGATGCTGAAATACCCCTGTTGAACCAGTGAAGTGAATACCAGCAAGGTGCTTACTCTTTAACGCAATTTCTCCCATAACAGATCCGCTTGTGTGAACGAGGTTGATAACCCCTTTTGGTAGACCTGATTCGAGCAAAACATCCATAATGACCTGTGCAGAAAGGGCTTGGGTCGCAGCGCACTTCCATACCACCGTGTTGCCCATCAATGCGGGAGCCGTGCATAAATTGCCAGCGATTGCGGTAAAATTGAAGGGAGTAATCGCCAAAACGAACCCATCGAGTGGCCGGTGGTCCAAGCGATTCCAAATGCCGGGTGCCGACTGTGGCTGCTCAGCGATAATACGCTGGCCGTAATGAACATTGAACCTCAAAAAATCAATCAATTCACATGCCGAATCAATCTCCGCCTGATACGCTGTCTTACTCTGACCGAGCATAGTAGTGGCATTAATCAACCCTCGATAGCGACCAGCCAATAAGTCGGCGGCTTTCAAGAAAATTGCAGCACGCTCATCATAAGTCATTGCAGCCCAATTCGCTTTTGCAGCCATGGCTGAATCAATAGCCAATTGCACTTCTTTTTCGCCAACTTGGTCGACCGTCGCGAGAACCTCAGTGTGGTTGTGCGGTGCACTAAACTCAATAGTATTGCCGGTCGTTACTGCCTCGCCATTAATAATAGAGGTTAAGAGGCGCTTGTCCGCCTTGACCTTAGCGATAGCATCTTTAACAGCACCACGCTCTGGGCTCCCAGGAGAATAGGAAAGTACCGGCTCGTTAGCCGGAGATGGAACGACACTGATGGAATTCATGAGCATTTATCCTTGAAACGAGTCTATCGCTTCTCTAAATCCAACCAGGTATTTGCGAGAAGCTCAATTTTATAGTGGGGGCCTATATAGGTTCGCACAATTACAGTCGAGGGGAACTTACATCGCCGTGATCGCAAGAAAAGGAGGTATTCTGGCTCGGTTAAACTCCTTTAGAATTAGCAACTTATAAGAAGGTTGCCCCCTGAATTGTGTCCCTACTGTTTAGAATGGGCAAAGTAGCCCACTCGAGCCGGACAAGAGCACTTCAAACGAATTCACGAGATTCCCCTTCCCCCTAGCCGCCAAGCAGATTCTCGATACCCCGAACAGAAATAGAACGCTCCGTTGCCGAGCGCCAATCAAAGTGGAGCCAAACTGCGTCCTCCGGCAGCAGGGCTGGCAACCGGTCTGCCCATTCTACCGCCACAATAGAATTCGGTTGGTATAGCTGCTCCTCTATCCCCAAAGCAAAAGCGCTCTCTTCGTCGAGCAATCTGTAAAAATCCATGTGAAATAAAGTGCAATTGTGGGCTGCGCGGTAGTCATTTACGATTGCGTAAGTAGGACTAACCACCTCGGTACCCGGTGGCACTCCCAAAGCTTTTGCAAGACCTTGAACAAAGTGGGTCTTTCCCATTCCGAGCTCCCCCACAAGCGCAATCACCCCTCTGCCCTTAAGCCTCTCCGCCAACAATGCCGCAAGCCTCTGGGTATCTTCGACGCTTTTAGATTCAAATAACCATTCACTCATAACACTCTATCGATTCCAATCAGCCAATACGGCTTTGGCTCCCGCAACAATGTCCGAAGCCATCATTCCAGCTTCCCCCGCCTTAGCAGAGGCTGCATCGCCCGCGCAAGCATGCAATAAAGCCCCCAGCGCAGCAGCCTTTCCCGGCTCGAACCCCTGAGCCAAAAATGACCCCACCATACCAGCCAAAACGTCACCACTGCCGCCCTTTGCCATACCGGGATTTCCTGCTCCGATAAGATAGGTAGCCCCGCTCGAAGTCGCCACTACCGTTCGCGCTCCCTTTAGGACCAAGGTTAGTTTGTGCCCCTTAGCGAAATCTCTCGCTACAGAAATTCGATTCTCCTGAATCTCCCCTACAGTCAACCCACTCAAACGAGCGAATTCTTTCGGATGTGGCGTTAATACCAAGTCCGATTGAGTGGATTTCAAAACACCAAGATCAGCAGCAATCATGTTCAACGCATCGGCATCCAAACAAAGCGGCACCCTTGAAACTCCAAGCAAACTGGTCACTGATTCTCGACACACTTCGCCCGTGCCAAGCCCCGGCCCAACCACCAGAGCGCTAAAACTCTCTAGCTCTTGTTTCCAAAACGAGCCATCGAGCTTCGTTCCAAATTCCCTGAGTAAAACCTCTGGTGCTCTAGCCTGCGCTCGGTCAATCGTAGCTGAATCCGCAAGCCAACTAACCAGGCCGGCACCTGAACACAAAGCTCCATTCAGCGCCAACACCGCGGCCCCGGGCATATTCGAAGCGCCGGCCCAAACGCCAACATGTCCAAATAATCCTTTGTGGGAATCTCGCTGGCGACGGGGCAGTAAATGCGGGCCATCCGTAGGTTCTAAAAGCTGGCAATCAATCTCAAACTTTTTAGCCAATATTCGCGGAACCCCGATGTCAACACAATGTAACTCGCCGGACAACGCTGTACCGGGATACTGGTGATGCCCCCGCTTTTCGAACGCATACGCTATTGTAGTTTTGGCTTTAATTGCCGTTCCTAGAATTGAACCTGTCGCAGAATGCACCCCCGATGGAATATCAAGCGCCACCACCAAAGAGCCACAGGCATTAATCTTGTTGATTATTTCTTTAAAAGGACCCCGTACGGCTTTATTCAACCCCGTCCCTAACAATGCATCTATAACCAAACGAGAACTAGCAAGAGATTCATCCACAGCATCATCAAAGCCATCACTGCTTTGGTACCAAAGTGCAAGATTCGAAATGGCTTGAGCGTCCTCTAATTCCCGCAAAGCCAAAGCCGCATCGCCCCCAATATCCTCCTTTTGTGCCACAACAAAAACACTGACGAAATAGCCTTGCTCAACCAACGCCTTCGCCACTACAAATCCATCGCCTCCATTGTTTCCTTTGCCACAAAAAACCGCGAGAGCGGCTGGTTTAGGAAGAAGATTTTGGCAAAACCGGGCACTGGCAAGACCTGCATTTTTCATTAAATCTAAGCCGCGAACACCTAGATTATCAATCGTGTATTGGTCAAGTTCACGCATCTGGGCGCCCGAAACAAGATAGCGCATCCCCTCAGTCCTCAAGAATGACTGTTGCAACCGCCGCGCTATGTTCATGAGATAGGCTTAAAAAGCAACGCTTTGCCCCCATTTTCTCGTACACCTCAAGAGCCACACCGTGTAATTCAATTCTAACCGGACCATGTTCAGAACGAACCACCTCTACATCTTGCCAGCTAAGGTCTGGGCCGTCTCCCATTGCTTTGCGCAGAGCTTCTTTTGCCGCAAAGCGTGCCGCAAAGTGCGGTGTGGGATCTGCCATACGACGGCAATAAGCGCGCTCATCGTTAGTGAAAACACGCTCTTCAAATCGGTTCTCATGCCTCTCCAGGGCTTCCCGAATGCGG
>CAXGXL010000521.1:0-3462 GCA_964013555.1 uncultured bacterium | reverse complement strand
ATCGCAAAGACAAGCATGCACAAAAGCGCCTGCTTCCTAAAACGAGAAATAGGATAGGGCTGATGGGGAGCCTTTTCTGATGGCTTGTATAAATTTTTAATATCGAGTGAAAAAGCTTCGGCAACTTCCTCTCGCTGCATGTAACGCGCAAGAAAGTACTCTACCTCGTCAGACGCTTGTTCAGCCGTCAATAAAAACGGAGTATTCGCTGCATCACAATAGGTACTCTCATCTCCAATTTTTGCAACATAGGGTAGTTGCCCCTCAACCCACTGAACTGAAGACGTCCCACGACCAGAGACTTGATATTTTCGGCCATCATAGGAAAGTTTGTCCCCCTGCGACCCCGCTTTTAAGACCGCGGCCGCATCTTGTTCTACCGGAGGCACAGAGCGAGCAAGTGAAAAATGGTCCTCTGAGTGAACCAACCATTGGTAACCTTTCTCGGGACTGTAGAGCATGTAATCCCAAGAGGTGAAAACCCATCCCAATTCAGTACCCGATGAATACACCCACCCGGTGACAACATATTCCGTCCCCTCAATGGTGCCTCGGTCCCCAACCTTGAGCAAAGACTTATGAGCTGGACGTCGATTTTCTTCTTGGGTTGATAGAATTTCCCCCGATGGTTCAAAACAAGTATGGCACTGCGGACAACTTAAAGATGCAGCTGCATTCCCCGCAGGCAGTGCAACGCTTATTTTGCATGTCGGGCAGGTGCAACTTGCCTGGGCTGGGTTATTTGAAGCACCGCAATACTCGCAATCAACCGCTGAATCCACCGCACTAACAGGAAGAGCAGCACCGCAACCAAAGCAATTATAAGACTCAGCTCGTTCGACACTGGCTTGAACAAAGCGCTCTTTACTCGCCCCCTCCACTGAATCAGAAACATAGCGCTGGCCTTGCACTTCAATCTCAATTTCAGTTTTGGCCAAGAGCCTTCCAATATAAATACGAACATCCCCTGATTCAGTAAACTCAATGGTGCCCTTTACTTTTTTTCCGCGACTTATATCTAGAAATGGAGTCTTTTCTCCCTGCTCAACCACGAAAGGCAATTGCCCCTCACCGCCTATGCACTCAGCAATCCCTTTTTCATTGACATGGTAACTTTCAGCACCGAGGGCTACAAATGATCCCGGCTTAGCATCCGTGAATCGGCCAACAGGCTCGCGCCCCTTCTTGAGTCGACTAATCTGAAGCTTGCCCTCATCCTCAGATATCCAACGGTGAGAGCCGTCGCTCAACTGCAAATACCACTCATCCCAATATCCACGCTTGTAGGCATACCGAACACGCCCAACCACCGTAAAGCTCACCCCCTGAAGAGAGCCCATTGCTCCGAGGCTCAACATCCCTTCGGGTGGAGCCAACAAAGCCATTTTGCCCTTAACTTGAAGACTGGCTCCATCCACCAAACAGGTTGCTTGGCAGCTAGAGCACACCACAAGCTCCGCAAATCGGTCAAACCACTGAAATGGAGCAGCACAAGAGGGGCAATTCATAGAGATGCAACGTAGAGAAAAATCCAGCCGGCTTCAACCCCGAGTCTCGGGAAAGTCAGGATAAAAAAGTAGTTGGCTACCAACCTGATGCGGCGGTAGCAGAACTCCGGGTCGATCTAGGTTGATTTGCAACTTACCACTCTTGAATGTAGCATCAAGTTGACTTGAAATTCAGTAGCTCTTATCGCATTGTAGTGCAGCGAAAGAACTATCATTCGGAGGGAACCGTGACAGAACCATCGCGCAATAGTCTCTGCCCCTGCGGTAGTGGTCTCAAATACAAGCATTGCTGTATGGGTAAATCGTTAAAAAACGAAGGAAACAAGAAAATCAGACTGATTTCACTTGGTATAGCCTTAATTCCCAGCATCGTGGGAATCAGCGGTGGCTACTATTGGGGCTGGGAAACCGCTGCCCAAATCTCGGTATGCGGCATTCTAGCGGGACTTGGTTACCTGGTTTTGGCCAAGCCCCCCAAAGCTGATCGAAGCAGGTCTTCCGGAAGCAATATTGATTTTGGCAGATAAAAACAGTCACTCGCTTCACATAAGACGAAACGCCCCTACAAAAAAACAACTCCCACCACCGGCCAAAGAGCTAGCCAAAACGCTGCAGACCTCAAACAAAACACTGCAAGTGCTTAGCTATTAAGCTCTTTTTGGAAATCGCCGTACAAGCCCGACATTCGATGGCAGCAAAACGGGATGAACCGTAAACTAATTTAGCCTCAGCTGAATTTGCCACCTCACTAATTCAATAATGTGTCTTGTCCTCCATAACCAAACCATAATAGCTAGCTCAAAGGAGTCCGTATTGAGCACTAGCCGAGCCACAAATAGAATCCAAAAGCTTGCCTTTAGCATCCTAATTAGTGCAACACTCCTCTACATTGCATTCCAAAATATCGACTGGAACCGCGTGTCCGAGCAAGTCCAATCCGTGCCGCCGTGGTGTATTTTCGGGTTTGTTACAATTCAATTTGTGATGTTCGGATGTCGGGTTTGGAGATGGGCACTTCTAACCAATCCGTTCGCCCCCCTACCTTTCTCTGAGCATTGCCGCATTACCGCATTGGGCGTTGCTTGCATTGTTTTATTTCCACTTCGGCTTGGAGAACTAGTGCGCCCTATATTGCTGGCTAGGGAAAGTCATCAACCCATATCAAGTGGTCTTGCAGCAACCGTCGTAGAAAGGACACTAGACGGTGTCTTCATTACCTGCGTGTTTTTTCTTTCAACCGCTGCTCTTCCGAAAACTCTATCCATTCCTGCCTCCCTTGAACATATCGGGTGGCTATCTCTGGTTGCTTTTTCGCTTGCCGTCATCGGATTAATTTGCTTTTGGCGATGGCAAAGTCAAAGCACAACTCTCATCAACCGAACCATCGGGTCAATTGCTCCCAAGCTAACGACCCGCATCCAAAATCTCCTAAACTCGTTTCATCTGGGTTTGAGCGCTCTACCCAACCCAACAACCCTCCTATTGGTCCTTCTGAGCTCCCTGCTCTTTTGGGCCGTGCAGGCCTTCGGAGTACATCTTCTCATGGAGGGCCTAGGCTGGAAACTACCTGCAGTTGCCCCTTTATTGATTACCTCCGTCGTGGTTTTGGCAATAATGGCTCCAGGCGGACCGGCCTTTTTAGGAACTTATCAGACCGGGATACTTCTAGGGGTGTCCGTCTTTGGCCTCTCAGGCAGTGAAGCGATGACCTTAGGACTTATCATGTACCCCATTAGCATACTGGTACCAATAGTACTCGCAATCCCCTATCTCTTCGGGACAAAGTTCTCCGTCCAAGAACTTTTGCATTACAAGCACCGCGGAATTTGAACTTAGAGAACAAAGTGAGCCTGCACACAGGCTGTCTAGCCAGCTACGACCTAGCGAAATCAGAGAGCACCAGTGGACTCAAATCACCTTCAACAACAGAGAAACACTCCTGAGGCCAAATATA
>CAXGXL010000520.1:0-3465 GCA_964013555.1 uncultured bacterium | reverse complement strand
GACCGAGACCGGTTCCGGAGCTGGCTCCTTCAATCAGACCAGGGATGTCCGCAACGGTGAAGCTTTCGTCCATACCCATATCGACAACACCCAAAGATGGGACCAAGGTGGTGAACGGGTAGTCGGCGACTCTGGGTTTGGCTGCTGATACACGGGATACCAACGTCGATTTGCCAGCATTTGGGAAGCCAAGAAGACCCACGTCTGCCATGAGCATGAGTTCGAGACGAAGCCTTCGTTTCCTCTTTTCTCGACCTCGCTACCTTCGACTCAGTAGCGAGAGGTGGCTGTGTCCCAACTTTTTTGGGCATAACGTCCTCCGGTGTCTCCCCTACAAAACCATCGCAATCTCACAGAAAACCTTTCCTAATTGCCGCCTTTCTTTTTCTTTCTGTTTTCGAGTCGGCGTTGCAAACTTTCTTTTCGGGCTTCTTCCTCTTTGTCGTGGGAGCTCTCCACTTTCCTACTGGCTAATTGAAACAAAGCAATCTTCAAGGCAGCGCTGGTTGTAGCGGCCAAACTAACTCTGAGGCCGCCAGTGCACCGAACCTCCTTCAAGAAGGAAAAAACAATCACGCTCAAAATAGAACAGCGCGAATCGTCCTCATCTAACAAACACGATTGTATTATCGACAAGGACTTCGAAGATTTCTTACCAGCATTGACGGCTTTAGACACTTCGCCCATAAACCAGGCTTCAAATTCTTTTTGATTCACGACACAATAATCGGGACACTCCGGTTCTTCGGGCCAAACTTTGGTATCGATCCTCTGGCATCCTACTACCGCGTCACTTTCGAATTCACCCAGTAACTGCAAGAGTCCACTCGCCTCGCTCACCAGGTTGGGAGCTTTCTTTAAGTCCCCAATCTTGTAGAGAAGATCCGCTAAGAATTCGAAGACCGCTTTGTATTGCCCACATTTTTGCCTTCGTGATTTTTGCGCTTTATCGTCCCCGAACTGCAAAGCCGGACCTCCGGTATCGTAAAGCTTGGAGGCAATTAAACCCTTCTGGTCCTCAACCCAAGCCCACTCGCAGTCTCCGCAACCCAGATCTTTGAGGTAGAGATTGTCCAATGCGAATAAGGCATCGCTCACCAAGCCCCTAGCAATAGAAGAAAGTACGAAATCGCGGGACTTCGGTGTATCCAAAACAGGTGGCCCTGCCAGCGGCTCCATAACCAGGCCATGTAGGTCCCTTTTGCTACGCTTAGCAGAAATAAGCCCGTAACAATGTACCACACCTCTGGATTTCACAACGCCTCTCCGCACTCCACCAGCGGCCAGCTGCAAGGCTCTGCATTCTAGCTTGGCGTCCTCGGAATTAAGCATCCACTTTATAACAACCGGGTCGCCCTTCCCTAGTCGCACTGGATCTAACGCCCCCGCCAGCGGACACTTCTCAACTCCTTCATTATTTACACCCTCTGTGCTCTCGTTAACACCCGTCCCGCGGACCGATTGACACTTCGCAAAATCAATATCGCTCGCTCTAAACGGATGCAGGTATTCCGCGGCAGCGTCGGTGCAAATCAAACCAAGGCCCGCAATCCAAAGGGCAATTTTCAATTTATTGAAATGCATCAGCTAAACCCATTCTCCATGGTTCGCCATACCAACCCACCTTTTGAGCCCTTAGCATGGCTACTGAAAATAATAACAACTACTGAAGAGCCGTCCAAGCTGCCTACAACAATCAACAAACGCCCCTATCTTACCGGCCATATTGCAGTTCTCTGATTTTGATGTCGTGTTTTTCTGTTTTTGACGTATGGCAACGTCTAAACAAAGCCGCAAAGGAGTTCTATTTTTTTCGGATCGAGCCTTGGTACGGCTTCAATGATTGTATCTATTGCTCAAATGATAATACACCGTTAAAATTGTAGGATTTTAACCCATTCCTTGTCTGCAAAACACTTCCTGACTCCGTACAACCTTTGGGCTTAACGACAACAAGATCCGAAGGCCTGCCATCTTTGCATTCTGTTTGGCAGCACCAATTTATGCTGTCAAAAAAGTATTTGGCCCGACCGCCACCTGTGGGACTGCGATAATAACGAGTATGCGGCAAAGGAGGAAAAGAGCTTAAGTTCTGCTTCATACAAAGAAATTGGTTATTTTTGGCCACGCATTTCTGACACAGTCTGGAGGGAGAGCAGGGAGTATCCCTCGCGACCCGAGCCGGTAGAATTGCAACAAAACCATTATTATCTAAATTGCCCTCATTGAGGTCACGAACCCAGCGAATATAGCCTAGCATGAATTTTCGGAGGTTATGGGTCATCCAGATGGGGCTGTCACCGCCCTTTTTATACTTAAAAGAGTACTCAACGCACGAATCTATCCCATCAATGGTTGGAAGTTCCCATTGAGACTCCCCCGAAGCATTATAATAATAGCAGTGACCACTTTCCGCCACGGCTCGCTCCCACCCAGCGGGTAAGGCCGGTTGGGGCACGGGGGGCTGCGTATTGCTCTCGCAGCGGTCTTTAACCCTGTCGTATAGATAATACACCGGGTCCTTTTTTTTAGCGCACGGAGATGTAACAATTGCCGCCGGTTCCCGATTCTCAAAAACGATTGCTGCCTCGCTCGACCGGGGGGCACCTCCGACGACCTCCATATTGATTTGGTAGCTATAAGGATTCAAGATTGAACCGTCGATTTCGTCGACCGTGAATTGCGCCGCATTGGCGCTATTTTTACCTTGTTTATATTGCTCAAGTGAGCATGGTTGCCCGTAGCATTTCACTTGGCGTCCTCCGGTTAGTTCATCTCGAGTGCCCCCAAGTACACCCGCTACATACCTCGCCACAGGAACTCCAAGGTCATCGATATCCAAGGAGCGGGCCAGCCAAAGAGGACGAACCTGCCTTTCAAATTCGGCTGCAATCTGAGATGCGTTCGCACGAAGAACCGCTTGAACACTAGGCTGAAACATCAAAGCCGTCGTTGATAAATCCGTCTTCGAGATAAGCTGCCCTATTTGGTTTTTTAGGAGCTGCTCGCCGGGGTACGCAAAAGGAACAAGGTTATTCGCAATCGCGGTCCACCAACCCCGAATTTGAATCTGCTCGACTAAGCTAAGTCCAGGCTTTCGCACCAAGTGAACAACCCGCCCCCAAACCGCCGTTTGAATATCAATTGCATCTTTTGCATGCTGAGCCGCTTCCGGCGTGCTAGCCATGCCATACCCCCCGTCGACCGAACGCACACTAAGGTGACGAAAGAGCGTCACTATCTCGCGCAATTTCACGCCATGGGTTACCTGCGGGCTCAGCTTAAGAGCCTTTCCTAATTCGTTATTGAATTGACATGAACCAAAGCCAGCGACAAATCGATGTTTGCCCCCAGTATTGAAACCAAGTGCGCTAATCGAGGTAGGATCTTCCCGCTGCTTCCCCCGCTCCCAGTTCGCACGGCCCAGGTCTTGAAAAAGCCCTTGCGTCTGGTCAATAAGAGCAG
>CAXGXL010000519.1:0-3468 GCA_964013555.1 uncultured bacterium | reverse complement strand
AAAGGTCTTACTATGGGTTTCACCAGAATCCGACTGAAACGCAAGAGTCATTGATTCCTCTGTACGGTGGGTGGTGGCTACCTCAATATTCTTATGAATTGTCACCTGCTTTGTCTTGAGCAAAGACTCGAAGCTCTCCATATACCGTTTGTTATCTACTTTCAGTAGCTCTACGTGAGCTTCCGGTCCGCGAGATGCATTATTGAGCCACATCCAAGCAAGAAGTCTGAGGGGATATGCAAGATAGTGTTCGATAGAATGGCCCGCAAAATAGTGAATAACGCCCCCAAGAAAATAGGTGGATATGAATTCACTCTCCAGCCCCAGTTTCTCAAGACATTCTCCGACGCTAATACCGTCAGCTTCCGGGTCTTTGAGCGCCCGAGAAAACTCTGCAATTAACTTTTCACTCGCTTCGTCAAGCCAGCTAGCCCGCTCCACCGCACGACCCTTTTCATCAAACCACCCCACAAATGGGGAGTCCATAAAACTCAGAGCCTGGCCGTGCGACTCCGGCTCAACCTTTAAACGCCGCAAAAGAGCCATTAAGTTAGGCCACTGGCGAGCCCGAAAAGCACCAAAAGCCGGTTCTCTGATGTGTTTCCCCCCGAACACATTCTTATAACAGGCATGCCCCCCCAAACGTGCATTTTTCTCAAAGAGGGTGACTTTGTAACCAAATTCAGCGAGCGCTAAAGCCGCAGCACAGCCAGCTACTCCGCCGCCCACGACGGCCACCCGCAACGAATCTGGAGGATCGTAGGGGTGTGGGTTTGCCCGTTCATTCAAATCGCGTCGAAGTCGCGCAGAGTTTTCATAAAGCCAATACCGGGCCCGATTGAGTCGGCCAATAGGCAGATGTTCCTCGTGAGCAATATGAAATGCATTAAAACTCAAAGCTTCTGCATCCTGGGAATGGCTCACCTCAAACGGAATCTGAGACTCGATTTTCAGAGTCGCCACATGATAGAGAGGTGTTTTCCACAAAACGGTTTCATTATTTACCGGGCAACCACGACTCTCAGCATGAGAGGAATCCCCAAATTGAACACAAAAAGCCAATTCGATAGGTCGAATAAGGTTCTGCAGTGCGAAATGAAGACCTTCTCTGCGAAAGTTCTCAGATTCCGACTCAAGAATCCCTTTATATTGAACTAGATTTTCGGTTCCGAGACATAAAGAAAGGTCCGTAATGGGAACCACCCCGTATTTCACGGATCGTTCCCTACCCCAGGAATAGGCGGAAATACTCCACTGCTTTAATGTGAGAGTCTCTTTAGAGAAATCTCCGAGCTTCAATATTTCATCGAACCGAGATTGAAACTCTTCAGAGAGATTAGAATCGGATTGCGGCAGCGCCTGTATTGGTTCGCGCGTAAAAAAAACAGGCACATTATTCAAAAGAAAATCTTGAATGGTATTTCCTTTGTCGTCTGTGATTTTTATCGCCAGGCCTTGGGCCTGAGTCTCATTATCCGCTAGCACACGAGCACTCGGGCCACCTCCTCCGGAATACCTAAGAAGAGCAGAATAACTGCAACCTTCGTCGCAAAAGAGCCCTACGCGGTCTTTGGTTCGGACTACACCAAGTCCAAGTGGTGACGATTCGTCTGACCCCAAAACTCTAAAGGAGCTCTTTACCACACCATAAGTTTTGGGATGTACTCCTCGTAAAGCGGGATCTTCGTTCTTACTCTCACCGTATGGACAGCGATAAGACTCAATTTTCTTTGCATATGTAATTCGTAACTCGCTGTCCTCTTCATCATCTCGAGCCGTGCCAAAAACTCGGTCCAAGGCTTCGTATTCGGGAATTGGGTCATCCTCCCGCGAAACCTTTCGAAGGCCTGCAGCCTCCAGTTCAGCGCTCATAGCCAAATCCGCGTGGTCTCTAGCGAAAGAATCAACGTCAAAGTCTTTGTCGGTCCGAGCAAACTGAGTAATAATAACTTCCAACACCTTCGACGTATCTCGCCGGTACTTTCTGGTGTAGTGCTCTAGAATTGTAGCTGCTCTCTCGTCAGGTTTATCCAAAAGGGCAGCATCAATAGTGGTTTCATCGAAATCCCTGTCTTTGATGGAAAATTGCTCAATCAAGGTGCGAACGATGACGGAAGCTGAACGCCGATACCGGCCGGAGTAATAGGCTACAATAGCCTGAACCAGTGGCTTACAACCTTCAAGAGCCTCCACCGGGCTAAGACTCATGAATCCGCTCCAAAAAGATCACTCGAGCTGTGTCCCTCCTCCAAATCGGATTCCTTTTGTTTAGTGGGTTTCCCAGCTGCAAATCTTTCACCAAAAAGTTCACTAGAACCTATCAAATCAGGTAAGAGCCGAAATTCTTCAGCCAAAACCTCCGCCCCATCCCCAATTAAATTTGGCATACTCCAATTTTTTGCAGGAGGCATCGAACTCCCCTCCTCCGAGAAGATTGCACTTGAACTGATTTCCTCTAATTCGGAAACTCTTATTTTGACCGTGTCTTCCATTGAGGGTCCTTCATGTGTCGAATGAGAGACCGCTCGAAGCATTCGCTCAAACCGCTTCGCTAGCGCCCGCAATTCTTCTTGTTGCATCAACGAAGATTTGCACTTCCAATCCCCAAAGAGTTCTCCATCATCATTAATATTTAAATCCATTACTGAATGAGTGAAGGCATGCATAACCGCGGTTTCCGCCGAAGGAATACTCATCGCTTGAATAGTACCCGTTCCGAACGCCAAAGAACCCCGCTCTTTAGAAGAAACGTTTTGTTCAAGATTCAACACGACCCATGAGAGCCGCTCTCGCTCCACCGGCTCAACCTCAAGCGCTCTGCTAACCAATGAAAATGGCACCGCATGGTCTAAGGCACTGTAGAATGAATCGTGATTGGCTCTGACCAGCTCCTGAAAAGAAGTCTCCCGGGGAACCGAAACCCGAACCAGGATCGAATCCGCAAAACCACCCACGATATTCTCGGCACCAGCGGGCCTGCCGGCCACAGGCAGGCGAACTAGAATTTCTTTTTGGCGATACCGTCGCGAGAGCACCGCTGCATACGCCGTCACAAAAACGACGTTCATGGAGGTGCGCCACCGTCGACTGGCCGCTTGTAATTTTTCAACGATGCTCGCATCCAAGAAAAGTGGCGCTCGAATTCCTTCCACCGTTGCTCCAGGGTTTCGATCTGCAGGTACCCGCAAGTGTGGAATTGGAGAACGTAAATAGTTTTTCCAAAACCCAATCCTGCCGTCGTAACTGTGGTTCTGCAGCAAACCCTTCTGCCAATGAGCTACGTCCACCAATTGATGCACCAAAGGCTCCAAGGTACCATCCGTTGACTCGACACTCGATTGTACGGCACCGTAGCAGGCTATGAGGTCATTTCTCAACACGCCGACAGACCACCCATCGCAAATGGCCCGATGGATTACGACCACCATCAACAACCTTTCGGAATCTATCCTAAACACATGAACCTTG
>CAXGXL010000518.1:0-3469 GCA_964013555.1 uncultured bacterium | reverse complement strand
TTCAATAGCATGTCTAACCTTCAAGAACCATACTCCCCGCAAGTAGGGTGTCTCTGCGCCTAGAACATCCATTTCCAATGCCAAAGGCTCGACTCTTCTACTGCCTCGCTTCTTCGAGTCGCTGCATTTCTGCTTAATACCAAAAATCGGACGTCAGTCCTCAAGAGTCACCCAAAACACCATTTTACTAGAAAAGACCTTGACAGCAGGCTTGCAGGTAACACTATCTCTCTAGAATGAAAATTAAGCTAATACTCTTTGTTGCTTGTTGGTTTATCTATGGCTGTGGGATCGATAGCCTCCAAGATACCGCCTCCGATTCGTCAGGGTTTGCAAACGCCTCCTTAATCGTCGAATCACCTCTTTCAGGCGAAATATACATGATGAATGAAGCACTTGAGCTGCGAGGAAAAATTGTCAACAAAGAAGCAGACGTCCTAGAATTCGTTGACTTAGTTTGGAGAACAGATCTCTTAGAAACTCCCATAGCGGTTGGAGCCGCAGAGGAGGTATCCCTCCAGGTAGGAATCCACTCCATCAGCGCGACGGCAGAACTCCCCAATGGAGACAGGCTCAAAGAAACCCTCGGAGGCATTCGAATTCAAAGCCCACTAACGGGAATCTACTCGGGTAACGTTAGCTTTGACGTCAGCGATTTCGATGCGCTCACGGATATGCTCGGCGGCGGCGGTTTCGGTGGCGCCGGCTTTGGTGGAGGTGAGGAGAGTGAGTCTCCTAGTGACAATGAAGAAAGCCCAGACACCCCGATTGAGAGCGAAGAAAATAGCGAAACGGGTATGCCGGATTTGAGTAACTTAACCGCGTCATGTGTTGGTGGGCTCGATTTCGTTATAGATATGGAGGGAAAAAACCTTGAGGGGGGCGGAGAATGCTCGCTCAACTTGCTAGTAACCAACCTTGACCTCAGCTATTCAGTGGATGGCACAATAAGTGAAAACGAAATTAACGGAGAAGTTTCAATATCTCTTGGGTTCTTGCCTGTTTCTTTCGAGTGGCAAGGTACGTTTCAGGACAATAAGCTCGAAGGAAAATTCGAAGGCGAGACATTTTTGTTTAACCTGGACGGGGAGCTGAACGCTCGGCGCCTTACTCAATTCATCGAAGTCGATTAAGCGGTTAACTCCACGTATTTCGTTTTGAGCCCTTCATACAATTCCTCTCTGAAATTCTCAGATATTGGATTTAAGGCCTGAACTATATCAACGAGATGCTCGTTATCTTCACGCCCATTCCACTGCTTAACGTAAGTGCCGTCTTTGTAACCATGGTCCTGGCGGAAAAAATTCAGCACGTTCTTACCGACGTAACCAATATAGAGATCATCAAAACTCATCTCAGCAGCCTTCATCACTTCTGCAAATCGAGCTGTATTAAAACTCTTAGTTAGAATCGTATCACCAGCAAAATTCTCGACTGCTTCCCTAAAACCACCGTCAGCTCGAGGCCTATCCAAATCAGCTTCAATTTCCTCACTCAATTCAGAAATAGACTTGCCAGACAAAAGAAGAATACTCATCCCAAAATGCCAAATATCAATAATTTCCAATTTGACTTGTTCCAAATCCGGCGCTTGCTTTTTCCACCATTTCCAACCGTAGTGCTCCATCAATTCTGCGCATTCAGTCCAAATCGCTCGGTACCAATGAAACCCCTGCTCGTTCCATCGAGGATGAACCTTCGTATTCATTTCATCCTGCATCACGAGCATAGCTGCCAATTGTTCTTTCACTCTAAATGTCCTTTCACGGTGCTTTATTTCCTCGGCATCTCATCCCTACAACGAATTATCTAGAAGCCGCTGATTCGGTCCTATGCCCAATCCTAAAGGGAAAGTCGAGCCAAACCCATAGCCTCACTATCTGGTATTCCTTACCAGATCTCCCCGACGCTTTTTCGCAAGTAGATTGGTTCTTTGTACCACTGAAGACCAACACCGTGCCTATAAGAATTAAATTCCTGAATAACTCCAGCAGCATAGCCTAGCATACTTGTCGCAGAATCGAGAATAATTTTGACTTGCGAAATTGCAGACACACGATATTAGGTGCCAACATCTTCAAGGACCCCAAGCCCGGAAACAAATAATGTCTGCCCAAACTGACTCAATCTATGCCTCCCCACGAGATACCGTGGAACCCTTCCAATTCGATGAAGCGGTCACCGAGGTATTCCAAGATATGATCGAACGCTCTGTCCCGGGCTACCAAACAACACTCGAGATGATCTCACTGGTGGCCCGAAAATTCGCCCAACCCCATACCAAAGGTTATGACCTGGGCAGTTCTCTGGGCGCATCTACCTTAGCGATGCGCCATGGAATGCAACTTGATGGCTGCCAAATTATCGCAGTAGATAATTCCGAACCGATGATGTCCAAATTTACTGAACTCTTAGAGGAATCCTGTGAGGGCATCCCAATAAAAACACTGGTGGACGATATTCAAAACGTTGAAATCAAGAATGCCTCGATGGTTACTCTGAATTTCACTTTGCAGTTCATCGCTCCGCAAGAGCGTCTGCCCCTCTTGACCAAGATTTATGACGGTATGGTTCCCGGCGGAGCACTGGTCATTTCAGAAAAAATCACGTTTCCTGACGCTCACGAACAAGAGCTTCAAACGAACCTTCATCACAGCTTCAAGCGCACCAAAGGTTACAGTGAATTGGAAGTGTCCCAAAAGCGCACCTCATTAGAAAATGTTTTGGTTCCAGACACCCTTGAACAACATCGTCAACGTCTACGAGAGGCAGGCTTCACTCAGGTGTATATTTGGTTTCAGTGTTTTAGCTTCGTCTCCATTCTTGCACACAAATGATTAATCTAACCACGCTACATGGCGACCTTGAAAAACATCGCCATCTCAAGTCATGGATTCCAGAACTCACCAAGCACATTGAGGTGGGACTCTGTCCGAAACGATACGGTGATTTGGCCCAGTGGCAGGCGACACTAGATAAACTCCCAACTGTAGAGATCGCGACAACGAACTTTCGTTCGCATAACATCGAGCTGAACGCAGCTGCGAACTTATCAGAAAGGGACCGAGGCCATTTAGAAGAACTACTCAGAGAACTGCATCCATGGCGCAAAGGCCCATTTAATTTCTTCGGAATCCACATTGATACAGAATGGCGTTCTGACTGGAAATGGGAGAGAATTCTACCGCACCTGAGTTCCCTCCAAGGCCGCACCATCTTGGATGTGGGCTGTGGAAACGGTTACCATGGCTGGCGAATGATTGGAGAGGGAGCCAGGCTTGTCCTTGGAATTGACCCCAACCCACTCTTTCTGGCTCAATTTAATGCGGTCAAGAAATACACACCAGCAAGCCCCTTTCACCTACTTCCCATGAAGGCTGAGCAATTACCTCGCAATCTCAATGCCTTCGATACAGTCTTCTCCATGGGTGTCCTCTACCACCGACGCTCTCCCTTTGACCATCTTATG
>CAXGXL010000517.1:0-3470 GCA_964013555.1 uncultured bacterium | reverse complement strand
TTCCTTTATTGTTTTTGGGCCTAACAATATTTCTTTAATTGGTTGCGTTCTGAGCCAAGGTAAGAGAGTGTGAACATGGCTTTACGTGGGTTGCCGTTAGATAGAAAAGAAAAAGCCGCGGGCTGACTAATGGTATGACGACTAGGGTCGTCTTACGACGGTTGGCTACTGCGAAGAAGACCTACTCATCACACCATTACTCAGCACGCGGCTGATACCTACACATTAAACCCTCCTCGATTGGTGTCAAGGTCCGTTTGGAGCTTGGACAGGCTCTCCTGCTTGAGGGGGGATGATGCTCCCAAAAAGGCTAATGGTTCTCGGCCATACGAATGTTTAGTTAAAGAGTAAACAATAAAAAGAAAAAAAAAGGTAGCGAAAATGGGGCGGTGTCTAGTGCGCGGTTCTTGTTAGCCCCCCGCTAGCTTTGGTTAGCCTGCGGGAAATTGTCTCTCAATGCTATATCAGACACTTGCAGTGGGTAGGTCTTAGGGAATGGTTTGATGGTCCGCTTAGTTAATGGGTAGTCAGTGAGTATGGGCACGTACTTTTAGGTCATCGAAGATCAGCGGCCGGAGTGTGGTTGTGACTGTGGGCCGGTGGAAGTTGAATGGCAATGGTGGTTCCTGAGGAGCTGGACTCGGAGACTTCGATGCTGCCCCCGTGTTCGATAATTATCTGTTTGGTTAAAGACAGTCCGAGGCCGGTTCCATCAGCTTTGGTTGTATAAAAGGGCTCGAAGATACGAGGCTGGATAGGGGGGGGGATTCCGGTTCCATTGTCTTGAACGAGGAGTTGGCATTGGTTGTCCTTTAAGTGGGTGCGGATGCTGAGGACTCCCCCTTCTGGCATCGCTTCTTCGGCGTTTCGAATGGTGTTAATTAGTACCTGCCGAACTTGGCCGGGATCGGCCCAAGCTATAGGAGCAGGAGTCTTTAAATGAAGGTCCAATTGAATCTTCTTGGCTTTTAACTCGGCGCGAATCATTGTTATCAAACTTGTTACCGAGTTATTCAGGTCGCAATTTTGGTACTTTGGTTTTGGGGTTTTGGTCAGCGTGAGATAACTCTCGGTTATTTGTGTCAGGCGTTCAATTTCATGCTCTATGGCTCGTAGAAGCAAGACCGCTTCATTCCCTTGTGGTTTCGGAAGGAATTGAGAGAACTCTTCTTCTAGTAATTCGGCGTTGAGACCTATTGCACTGAGGGGATTGCGTATCTCATGGGCGACTTGTGCACTCATTCTGCCTACAGCCGCGAGATGTTCGGAAGCTAGAAGTTGATTTTTCATTTGGACAGAGGTGGTTACGTCGTCTGACACCCAGAGAAATCCGCGAGTAGAGCCGCTTTCATCCTGGTAGGGCACCACAGTCAAATCTACAAGGAGCTCGTGGTGGTCCAGTTGAACGGGGAGTGTATCGGTCTGGAGGAGCGTATTGCTTTGGGCAATCCCTTGTAGTTGGCTTGGAAGGTCGGGAAGGCGAGTCAGGAGAGCCTCGTAGAATGGCCAGGCGTCAAGAGCTTCGGGGGAGCTGTCGTCAAATGCGAAAAGATGGCGGGCGGCCCTGTTTACACTTGTTACCTTACCGGTGAGGTTGGAGACCACGACGGCAGAGCGAAGATTATTTGCGAGATTCTCGTTGTAGATTCGTAAGAGGGCTAACTCGTGTTCAGCCCGTCGAGTAGCTTGATTGGAGCGCAGAGCTTCCGTGTCACTATCTGAGGCAAGTTTTTCGGCGTGGTCTATTTGATTTCTTAGCAGTTGGAATTTCTCCGCGATATCCTTCTCGAACTGGGTTTTGAGCAGGTTCGTTGGAGTGGGGTCCACAAGTTGGCGGATTCGCTTAATGGGTCGGCTTAAGAGCCACAACGCGATGGGGATCCAAAAAAAGAAAGGCAGCCAGGCTAAGGGAAAACCGGCATTGCTTGCTCGGTTGGTTCGAAAGACATGACCGTGGCTGCGGCGAATGGTGGAGAGCGCGATTTGAACGCTCGCCTCGAGTCTTCTGTGGGTCCTAAAGAGAGAGGAGATAGTGCCCTCTGGCGCAGGAGGGACGGCTTGATTAGTCACTAGATTTTCAAAGATGTTGGCCGTACCAGATATGGACTCTTGAATCCGTGATACGGACTGTTCAATGCGACGCAAATCTGAACTCAATTTTGGATCTTTGGTCTTGGCGAATGCGGCTGATATCAATTGGTTGAGCGTGGCGACTGCTTTTTCCAGTTCGCGGGGATAGTTGTTCGCGGCCCACTGGATGGTGGTTGCGACTTGGTCGGGCTCGTTACTTAAGAGTACTTCTTGAACTCGGTCGGTGAAGCGATTGTGCCGACTCTGGAGTCGTGTGAGGCTGCGTTCGAGGCTGTCTCGGATTTGCGTAACTTGGGACATCAGTCTTTGGGACCGGACGTTTTGTTGCCCGACGAAGAGCGCGGTCAGCGCAGCAATGCCGAATCCGATCAAGACAGGCCAGGTGCATTGCCAATAGAGAGATTTTCTCATAGTTCCTAGTTTCTACTTCGTTTACCGAAGAGAACCAAATACAAAACCGGCTAGGCGTGGGGTAAGCTTGCGAATTTTGGGCAAGATTCTCTCTTTTTTTGGTGAGAAACCATGTCGATATAAGCGGTTGAGGCCTTGACCGTTGTGGTTTTGGTGGGCTTAAATAGCGATTTGATAGCGGGAGAGTTGATGCCGCCTGCGTTGAATAAGTGAGAAATATGTGATTCGTGTACATTTCCTGGTCGTTTTCGGTGGGTTCTTTTGTTTTTCGTGGAGCGCCTCCGCTGCCCAAAACGTTCTGATTTTCCCGATAGTGCCGCTCAAAGGTGAGCAAATCTCCACTGAGATTAGTAAGGAGATGACCACGGCGATTGTTGAGGAATTAAAGTTGAGCTCGCAAGTGCGGCCCATCTTGGGGGCTTTTCCGCGTGGAGTTAAGAGTAACAAGAGAAGCGGGAGGAGGTATTCTGGTCGCAGTGATCTGGAATACCGGCGGGGCATGCGGAAACTGGCGGCGGGAGAAGAGCATTCGGAACGCATGCGGTTTCCTAAGGCGATCGGGGCACTCAAAGAGGCTATAGAGCTGCTGAATCGCAATATAGAGTTTGTAACGGATTACGACCGCTTTATTGAGGGGCACATGCTCTTGGCCGTTGCTTACGTGCGCCGGGGTAAGCAATCCAGTGGTGTGGAAATTTTAGAGCGGGTGTTACGGTACAGACCTGGGATGGTCGTAAGTGAGAGCCAATATCCACCGCTTTTCGTTCGTTTGTTTGAAAAAACTCGATCGCGCCTTTTGGGGAGAGACTTCGGAAAGCTCTTGGTAACCTCAGATCGTCCCGGCGCGATGGTTTTCTTGAATGGGAGCTCAATGGGAAAAGCTCCGGTGGAGATAACAAGCGTTTTTCCTGGAGATAATCATTTAGTCGTGCGTCCTCCGAAAGGCAGGGCATGGGGACGGGTAGTGT
>CAXGXL010000516.1:0-3479 GCA_964013555.1 uncultured bacterium | reverse complement strand
AATTATCAACGGTCTCACGACCCGGTACGGTATTAGCTACATCCTCAAAAGAAGCTGTCTTCCTCCACCAGCTTGACTTTGCCAAATGCTCTTTGGCTTCTCCAAAAGCGGCTTTTGCACTTGCGAGATCTCCTTTCAGCGCACTTCCTGCTGCAGTCTGAACGCTTCGGAAAGACGCTTTGATCTCTTGGGCTGCATGAAACCCCCTAATATATTTTGCCTGTGAGCCGATTGCATTATCAGCTCGCTGCAAGTTTCTCGATACAACCTTCTGGGTTCTTATTGCCGCCTTAACCGCTGTTTTGCTCGACTGCGCTGTGGTTTTGAGCACCTTTCCAAATGCTCTCCCGACATAGCCACTAACAGCCGCGCCACCGGCCGAAGCCGCAAAACCCGCCCCAGCTCCAATTCCCGCACCGGTTGCGATATCGTCACCCTTATGGGCTGCAAGCGCCGCTCCTTCTGCAGCACCAGCTACGGTTTCAACGACTATAACCTTTCCAGCCGACTTCAAAGCCTGCCAGCCGGCAGCCCTCGCAGCCGTGCTGCCTACCCCGTAACCAATTCCAGCAGAAGTCGACGCGCCAGCCACATAAGCCGCCCCTACTGCAGTTACGCCTCCAAAACCTGCACCAATTGCAATGGCGCCCCAATCTTGTTCACCACCGCTGTAGTTGACTTGAGTAAGGGCACCGATAACTGCCCCGATACAAAAGATGGCCAAAAAACCGATATCTCCTGAGGGGTCTGTATAGGCAAGAGGGTTGTTGAAGACATACGTATATCTATTATAACTCTGGCTCGAATTGGGAGCCTGAACATAAATGTCGGGACTTAAGAACCTAGAACTGGTTGGGTCATACACCCTTCCATTCATGTGGATAAAACCAAACTCTTCAATGAACTCGTGAGCAGTATAGCCCCACTTCGAGCCCTCACCCGCGTCTTCTATTGTATGCCGACGCCCAAAGACATCGTAACCATAACGTTTGAGGACGTTTCCTTGCCCGTCCGTAACCAAATCAACGCTTCCGAGGTTATCGTAGTGCGAAAATACCACCGAGTTTTCGTACACGATATTGCTCGTTGGGGTTGCGCTAGTACCTGACGCTTGATTTGCCGCCGAAGCCCCATAGACTTGGGTTGCAATAGGTCTTTTGGTGTAGGTCGCTACAATTTTGTCATCTTGCCAAATGTAGTATTGATGCGTGACTTGGCCATTATTTACGATTCTCGCATAATCTTTACCAAGGTAATACGTTGTTTCCTGAGAACCGTAATTATTGGATGTCTTCTTGTACCTTTTTCCATAACCGTCGTAAGCAAACTCCACACTCTTATTAGAGCCTTGTCGAAAGCTTGCCGGTTTTCCAGAAACATCCCATGATATTTCAATATCATCCTTTTTGATCACGTTGCCCCATTGGTCGTACTCATAGATAGAATTGCCTACCTCTTGAACTGCATAGGGATTTCTAGGATCTTCATACTTATAGACTTTGGAGTCTTCGATGCTCCCCGTCGTCTTGGTCTCTAAAATATTACCGACATTGTCGTAGGTCCATGATTCGGTTCTATCAAGACTTTGGTTCACCTCGTACTTGGCCTCTAAGATTCGATTCAAATCATCATAGGAGTAATGTGCGGTCGTATTGCTAACATGGTCAGCCCGACGACTCACATTGTGTTTGTTGTCGTAGAAAATCTCGAGTGCCCGAAGCGGTGCAGCCATACCCCTATTGGTAAAGCTCTCCACTAGGCGCCCTGTTTCATCATAAGCTAGGCTGGTGGCCAGCCCATTTCCGGAAACATGCCCTAAGGATTGGCCAAACTTATTGTGCCCGAGAGAGGACCAAAAAGTCATTGCATCATTACGGGTTGCCATCATGGTCATTGCATCAGCACGCTGCTGCAATTGCTCTGCCGCATCTTTTGCGCTCTCTGCCCACTCAACGTTCTCTTCTGCCAAGTCAACTAACCGGGAAAGCGCCTCTACATTCAATGAGTCGTAAAGAGCTTCGAGTCGTTCAGGACTGTTTCCGTATTCGGCGACATAGTCCAGCAAATCTTGAGCCATCGCCAAGGCATCCTCCCGAACTTGTTGCAGATGAAAAACGTCATACCCCTCACCGGTGTTTGTAAAAGTCTCGCAAGCTTCCTCATTATTGTTAGCGCACTGCTGAATGCTTTGACATCCCTGGACATGTCTTTGCGTTGTCAAAGTGGCCCATAAACCGAAATCTTCTTTCAATTTTTCAAGCGGAAGGTTCCACCGTTTGGCCCAATTCAACCACGGACCGTAAAGTTTGAAATTCGTCGTACAACCTGCATCCTTCCACAATTTTTGGGCACACCTTGGATTCATGTCATTGGCATTTGTAACGTTGAAGCATGTTTGGTCCGCATCGGATTGTTGGCACAACGACGCGTTGCTGCCGGAGCACTGTCGATTACTTTGGCATAAAGACACACTGGTTTCGTCAGTACGCTCTTCGGCAGCCTGCATATAGTACTTCATCTGCGCCCTGGAAAGATTGCGATTTGTTGCCACATCAAGAAATTCGTCATGAAGTTTCTCTGTGGTGCAGCCTACATCTTTCCACATTCTGTCGGCACAGGCTCTTGTCATGTCTTTACCCCAACGGATCCCACTACACGCATCCGAAGAGTATTCTGCTGAATGGTCCACACACAGATCTGCGTGTTGCCCAGCACACTGCACTTCGCTTTGGCAGGCATAGACTGAATCTTCATCTGTCTCGCCAGAGCTTTCGTAGAGTGAACTCTTGATCGCTATAATTCCTAAGTAGCCTTCCCGAGCGGCCTTCAATTCACCCAAGCGTTTACCATTGTCATTGAGACCTTTGGTGCAGCCCACATCTTTCCACATCTGGTCTAAGCACGATTGAGTTAAATCTTTGCCGAAAGTGATTCCTTCACACGCATCGGTCTCGCCTTCTTCTAGAGAGGAATTACACAGATACCCGTACTCCCCCGAACATTGGTCAGCGTTTTGACAGGCGTACACGCTCTCCTCATCGGCCTTGATTGCGTGACGATATAAATGGGCCTTGAGCCACCAAGTAGGGCGGGAACCACCCCAACCTTTCCTTGCGAAATCCACAAAGCCACCATGGTCACTCTCTTGTGTGCATCCTACGTCTTTCCACATTTGAGCAACACACGCTTCGGTCATGTCTTTGCCTTTGGCTATACCTGCGCAGGCGTTCGCATCGCCCTCTTCGACTGAGGAATCGCACAAATACCCGTACTCGCCCGAACATTGATCGACGCTTTGACAGGCGTACACGCTGCCCTGATCGTTCTTGATTGCGTGACTATGTAAATTTGCCTTGAACCACCAAGTAGGGCGGGAACCACCCCAAGCAGTTCTTGCCCAATTCACAAAGCCACCATGGTCACTCTCTTTTGTGCATCCTACGTCTTTCCACATTTGGTCAACACAGGCTTCGGTCATG
>CAXGXL010000515.1:0-3484 GCA_964013555.1 uncultured bacterium | reverse complement strand
AAGCTTGTTGTGGCATAGGAATATGGTTCGTGATCTCATCAACCGTATGAGCCAATGTGGTCAATTGTTTTAGACTCTCCGTCGGAACACAGTGGAGGCCCATCTTGACCTGCAAAGCGGGAACGACTGAAATCAAATTGGCATTTCCACAGCGCTCACCAAAACCATTAACGGTACCTTGAACCATCGTGGCACCGTTGTTTACCGCAACCAGGGAATTAGCCACAGCCAGTTCCGAGTCATTGTGGGCATGAATTCCTATCGGAGTTGAAAAAAACTTGTGCGCCTTGTGCACCAAATCCCCAACTTTTCCGGGTAGCGATCCGCCATTCGTGTCGCACAAGACCAGCCAATCCGCTCCCCCTTCCACCGCAGCTCTTAGAACATCGAAAGCGTAATTTTCGTCTTCACGAGCCCCATCAAAAAAGTGCTCAGCATCAAAAACAACGGTTTCGACCCGGGCTTTCAAATACTGAACACTCTCTGTGATCAGATCTAGATTCATTTTGGGTTCAATTCCCAAAACATGTTGCGCATGAAAAGCAGAGGACTTACCGAAAATAGTTACAACCGGAACCTCAGCTTTAACTAAAGCCTCTAAATTGGGATCGGCCTGGCAAGTTTGATCTACCCTCCGAGTTGCTCCAAACGCACTAAGTTTCGAGTTTCGAAGAAGGAGATTCTTAGCTTGCTCAAAAAAAGCTTGATCCCTCGGGCTGGAACCAGGCCAACCACCTTCGATAAACCCAAAACCAAAGTCGTCTAACATCTCCGTTAGCATTAACTTTTCGGGCACGGACAAACCAAAACCTTCTCCCTGTGTCCCATCCCGTAAGGTAGTGTCGTACAAGTGAATCTTCTTCATTTTCAATCTCCCATGACCCCAATGTTTCCGTTAATCAGTTATTCCCGTGCTCGACTTTCCCTTGGTGAATAGTGCTCGAACCTGCCTGCCCACGACTTCTATCGGATGCTCTTTCTCTGTGCTGCGCATCTCGTTTAACTGGGGACAGCCCGCCTCGTATTCAGCCATCCACTGCTTCGCAAAGCGGCCTTCCTGCACGTCACTTAGCGCCGCTTTCATCGCTTTTCTGGTTTCTCCGGTAATGATTTTGGGTCCGACCATGCGACCGCCGTATTCCGCGGTATTAGAAACGACATCCCACATTCGTTCGAGGCCCCCCTCATAAATGAGATCTACAATTAACTTCATCTCGTGTAGACACTCGAAATAGGCCATCTCAGGTGGGTAACCAGCTTCGGTAAGGGTCTCAAAACCGGCTTTGATCAGCTCAGCAACTCCGCCACACAAAACCGTTTGTTCACCAAAAAGGTCTTCATATGTCTCTTCGGCAAAAGTGCACTCGAGCACTCCAGCTCGCGTTAAACCAAGACCATGTGCCATAGAAAGGGCGGTCTCTAGAGCAGAGCCAGAAGCATCCTGTTCCACAGCGACAAGGCCGGGAACACCACCGCCTGAAACATATTCTTTTCGCTCCTCGGTCCCCGGAGCTTTTGGTGCAACTAGAATGCAGTCCACGCCGTCGGGAGGCTGAATGTACTTAAATAAAACGTTGAAGCCGTGCGAAAACGATAAAGTCTTACCAGGGGTTACGAAACGTTCAATATGCTCAAGGTACACCCCTTTTTGGACTTCGTCGGGAATCAGAATATGTATGATATCGGCACACTCCGATGCCGCCGCAATGGTCGCGACGGCGAGACCATCTTCTTGAACCAGACCCCAAGACGAACCGCCTTCGCGTACCCCAACAACCACATCTAAGCCAGAATCGGCAAAGCAAAGTGCTTGGGCTCTTCCTTGCGCTCCGTACCCAATTACCGCAACTCGGCGGCCTTTAAGTGGAGCCAATGAAGCATCGGCGGTGGTAAGGACTTTCATTTGTTTCTTCCTTTCGTTAGGCAAAAAAAAAGGCCAACCAGCTGAGTAGCGGGTTGGCCTGAGTAATTGACGATTTAACAACTGCTAAGTCCGTCCATCCCCCAGGCCTAACCCCAGAATCACTAGAATCTCAATAATTAGGCTAATTTGCAGGAGTCCCAGAATTCGACCTCGAATATTAGCGCTTGAGCGCAACCCACCAGCGAATAGCTCGGAGTGGATAAAATTCTGGACTTTTCTAGAAATCATCGGTGGAAAACTTCCTTAATCAATTTCCCCTAACGTAACGTTCTTTTTGAAAGTGGGTCAAGACAAAACACGCCAAAGAAAAATCTTTTCTGGGCAGCTCGCCTTATTCACTGGTCGTTGTCTCGTTTTGCGTGTTGGTTTACCGGGCTACTACTCTTAAGATCGCCCCAAAGTGAGCTCACGCTGCTACCGAGAACTACAAAGCCGCGAAGAAAAAGGATATGCCAGGTCGCACTGACTTGAATGCTCATGAGATTTCCAGGTTGACAGCCCCCAAAAATTTGTGGGAGCCCTGGTCCATCATTTTCTGGGTAAGTGGAGCCAACAATGAAAAGAAGTGACCAATTAAAAGTCTTAGCTCGGGCTCCGTCCCGAGCGATGCTTAGAGCGACTGGGCTCAGCGAAGAAGATCTCAATAAACCCCTTATTGCGGTCATTAATACATGGACGGAAGTAACTCCATGTAATGTCCACCTTTTGGATCTTGCACGGGAAGTCAAAAAGGGAGTTAAGGCCGCCGGTGGCACCCCCATAGAGTTCAATACAATTGCAGTCTCCGACGGAATCACCATGGGGACCGAAGGCATGAAAGGTTCGCTGGTATCTCGCGAAGTCATAGCAGACTCATTAGAACTAGCCGTGTTATCTCACCCCTTTGATGCAGTCATTGGTATATCAGGATGCGACAAAACGATACCGGGAACCTTAATGGGAATTGCTCGGTTGGATCTCCCTGCCATAACGCTTTATGGTGGCTCAATCATGCCAGGCAAGTTCAAAGGTAGAGATGTAACAATTCAAGATGTTTTCGAAGGAGTCGGAGCCTGCGCTTCGGGACTGATGAGCAGAGAAGAGCTCAGCGACCTAGAAGGAAAAGCATGCCCGGGAGCTGGAGCCTGTGGAGGACAGTTTACCGCCAATACCATGGCTACAGTCTTAAGTGCCTTGGGCATGTCCCCAATGGGCGTTAATGATATTCCTGCCCTCGACCCGAGAAAGAAAGAAGCAGCTTTCGAGGTCGGCAAACTGAGCCTGGAGGTACTCAAAGAAAATCGCAAGCCGAGCCAAATAGTCACTCGGGAAGCACTCGAAAATGCGGTGGCATCGGTGGCGGCCACGGGTGGCTCTACCAATGCTCTATTGCATATTCTCGCCATTGCTAGAGAATTTCGTATTCCATTTAGCATCGACGATTTTCACGATGTCTCAGCGAGAACGCCAACACTCTGCGACCTGAAACCCGGAGGCCGCTACACGGCTCCTGACATGGAATTAGCAGGTGGCGTACGTCTACTTACAAAGCGCCTTTTAGAATTGAGAAAATTCCACGAC